>JAHXHR010000005.1:9023-55868 GCA_025656505.1 Candidatus Thiodiazotropha sp. (ex Epidulcina cf. delphinae)
TGATCGACGAGGCCCTCTCCGGTCATATCAACCCCCGTATGAACTACAGGAACCAGGCATACCAATGAGCATCGAACTACGCGTTCCCCAACTTCCCGAATCGGTTTCCGACGCCACGGTCCTGAACTGGCATAAGCAACCGGGCGAGTCGGTCACCCGGGATGAGACACTGGTGGACCTCGAGACCGATAAGGTAGTGCTCGAAGTGCCCGCCCCGGAGGCCGGCATCCTGAAAGAGATACGTTTCGGCGATGGCGAGACGGTGCAAGCGGAAGATATCCTGGGGATCATGGAGGCAGGCGCTGCCAACCGTTCACCGAACCGAACCGCCGCCACACCCCGATCGGGCGAAGAACCACCGGCGCTCTCCCCCGCCGTCAGGCGTTTGGTCAACGGCAGCGGCATAGATCCCGCCGCTCTCGAAGGAAGCGGTAAAAACGGGCGCATCGTAAAATCGGATGTCGAAGCGGCGATCGCGGCGCGAAAATCCGCAGCCGCCGTTGCGCCAGCCGTCACCGACCAACCTCACCGCCCGGCCGAAACAGCGCCCCCCGCCCCATCTTCCTCCGCCGGGCGCATTGAAGAGCGGGTGCCGATGACCCGTCTGCGCAAACGAGTGGCGGAACGTCTGGTGGAGGCGCAACAGACCGCCGCCATCCTGACCACCTTCAATGAAGTCAACCTACAGGCGGTTGCCGACCTGCGGGGCAGGTATCGTGAGGTGTTCGAGAAACGGCATGATGTCCGGTTGGGTTTCATGTCGTTTTTCGTCAAGGCGTCGGTGGAAGCCCTGAAACAGTTTCCGATCATCAACGCCACCGTGGATGGCGACGACATTCTCTACCACGGCTATTTCGATATCGGTATCGCCGTCTCCTCTCCACGGGGCCTGGTGGTGCCGATCCTGCGCGATGCCGATCAACTCAGCTTTGCCGCCATCGAGCAGCGTATCAAGGATTTCGGCGTCAAGGCCCAAGCGGGCTCGCTGAGTTATGACAACCTGACGGGCGGCACTTTCTCCATCACCAATGGCGGTATTTTCGGCTCCATGCTCTCCACACCGATCCTCAATCCACCGCAGAGCGCTATCCTGGGCATGCACTCGATCCAGCAACGCCCGGTGGCGGAAAAGGGCGAGGTGGTGATCCGACCCATGATGTACCTGGCGCTCTCTTATGACCACCGCATCATCGACGGCCGGGATGCCGTGCAGTTCCTGGTGACCGTCAAGCAACTGCTGGAAGACCCGAGCCGGCTACTGCTGGAGATCTGAGGAGCCATCCGGCATCAAGCCTATCAACAGGACCCGCCATGCCCCATATCCGCCAGGATGATCTCATCCACAGCATCGCCGACGCCTTGCAGTTCATCTCCTATTACCACCCGGCGGATTTTCTCAAGGCCATGGGTGAGGCCTGGGCGAACGAAAAGAACCCCGCCGCCAAGGACGCCATGGCGCAGATCCTGGTCAACTCGCGCATGAGCGCCGAAGGTCGGCGTCCGGTATGCCAGGACACCGGGATGGTGGTGGTGTTTCTCAAGATCGGCATGCAGGTGCAGTGGGACGGTGAGTTGACAGTGACCGAAATGGTCAACGAAGGGGTGCGTCACGGCTATGCCCATCCCGACAATGTGTTGCGATGCTCCATGGTCGACGACCCGTTGGGTGTGCGCAACAACACCGGTGACAATACCCCGGCCATCGTCCACACCGAACTGGTCCATGGAAGCGAAGTGGAGATCAAGATCGCCGCCAAGGGCGGCGGGTCAGAGAACAAATCCCGCTTCAAGGTGCTCAACCCCTCCGCCTCGCTGGTCGACTGGGTGGTGGAGGAGCTGCCGAAGATGGGCGCCGGCTGGTGCCCGCCGGGAATGCTCGGCATCGGCGTCGGCGGCACCGCCGAGAAGGCCATGCTGCTCGCCAAGGAGAGCCTGATGGAACCGATCGATATCCACGAACTGCTGGCCCGCGGCCCCGCCGACCGCAAAGAAGAGCTACGCCTGGAGATCTTCGAAAAGGTCAATGCCCTGGGCATCGGCGCCCAGGGACTCGGCGGATTGACCACGGTGCTGGACGTCAAGATCAGCGATTTCCCCACCCACGCCTCATCGTTACCGGTGGGCATGATCCCTAACTGCGCAGCCACCCGGCACGTGGAGTTCACCCTCGACGGCAGCGGCCCGGCGCTCCTTACGCCGCCGCAACCCGAGGATTGGCCCGACGTGACCTGGGAGGCCTCCCCGCAAGCCCGCCGGGTCAACCTGGACAAGATCACCAAGGCGGAGATGGCAATCTGGAAGCCCGGCGAGTTGATCCTGCTCAACGGCAAGTTGTTGACCGGCCGCGATGCCGCCCATAAGCGTATCGCCGACCTCTACGGCCGTGGCGAATCGCTGCCCGAGGGCGTCGATTTCCACGGCCGTTTCATCTACTACGTCGGCCCCGTCGATCCGGTACGCGACGAAGTGGTCGGTCCCGCCGGTCCCACCACCGCCACGCGCATGGACAAGTTCAGCGAACTGATGTTGGGTCCGGCGGGCCTGTTCGGCATGATCGGCAAGGCGGAGCGCGGCCCCGCCACAGTGGAGGCGATCAAGCGCCACGGGGCAGTCTATCTGATGGCGGTGGGCGGCGCCGCCTACCTCGTCTCCAAGGCGATCCGCGGCTCACGCTTGCTCGCCTTTGAAGATCTCGGTATGGAGGCCGTCCGCGAGTTCGATGTGGTCGATTTTCCCGTCACCGTCGCGGTCGACAGTTGCGGGGTTTCGGTTCATCAGACGGGTCCGGCCGAGTGGCGGGGCAAGATTAGAAAAATACCTGTGGTTACGGAGTAGCTTGTTATGACTTCTTATAGAGCCTTTCGCATACATCGAGACAATGCACAGCACTCAGCCGGCATCGAGGAGTTGGAGTTGTCACCGCCTGAAAAGGGAGAGCTGCTGATCCGCGTACAATACTCCAGCATCAACTACAAGGACGCCCTGGCAGGTACCGGCAAGGCCCGGATCCTCAGGCACTTTCCCCTCACGGGCGGCATCGATGCCTGCGGCGAAGTGGCCGAAAGCAACGACCGGCGCTTCAAACCCGGCGACCTGGTGATCGTCACCGGCTATGCGCTCTCCGCCACGGCGGACGGGGGTTATGCGGAGTATCTCAAGATCCCCGCCGATTGGGCCGTCCCCCTGCCCGACGGCCTCAGCGCCTCCCAATCGATGGCCCTGGGCACCGCCGGTTTTACCGCCGCACTGGCGCTCTACCGCATGGAGATCAACGGCCAACGGCCTGACATGGGGCCGATCCTGGTTACCGGCGCAACCGGCGGCGTCGGCTGCTTTGCCGTCAACATCTTCGACGGCGAGGGCTATGAAGTCACCGCCGCCACCGGCAAGACCGATCAGCATGGCTATCTGGAGCACCTGGGCGCCCGTGAGGTGATAGATCGTGAAGAGGCAACAACCTACCACCACACCCTCGAGCGCGGTCGCTGGGGCGGCGCGGTGGACAACGTGGGCGGCGAGATGCTGGCCGGCATTACCCGAAAAATCAAGCCCTGGGGCAATATCGCCGCTATCGGCCTGGCCGGCGGCCACGAACTCAACACCACGGTGATGCCCTTCATCCTGCGCGGCGTCAGTCTGCTCGGCATCAATTCAGCCGGTTGTCCCCACGGCATCAGGCATGAGATCTGGCAACGGCTGGCCACCGATCTCAAGCCGAGGCATCTGGACGATATCGTCTCCCAAACCGTCCCGCTGGAGCAACTGCCCGAAGTTTTCGAGCAGATGTTGGCGGGGCGGATGCTGGGCCGCACGGTAGTTGCGATCTGAGATACGCAATACATCAGACATAATCCTAAAAAGAGCAGTTCGACCCGTCCAACTTACGGATCGACACTAAACTAAGAACCAGACATCAAAGCAGACGCTTTACCGGGGCAAAAGTGCGGCGATGAATAGGCGTCACCCCGAGTGACAGCAGACACTGCAGATGTTGCTTTGTGGGATAGCCCTTGTGCTTCGCCAGACCATAGCCGGGATAGCGGGCATCCAGTTCGACCATTTCACGATCCCGGGCCACCTTGGCGATAATGGAAGCGGCGCTGATCGCCTCCACCTTACTGTCTCCGCCGATGATGGCATCCACACTGCATGCCAGATCCGGGGCATGCCTGCCATCCACCAGCGCCAACTGAGGCATAATCGCCAGTCCTTCCACCGCCCGTTGCATGGCCAGAAGACTCGCCTGCAGGATATTCATGCGGTCGATCTCCTCGACTTCTGCACGCCCCAGGGACCAACAGTGAGCACGATCCCGGATCAATAGCGAAAGCGCTTCCCGGCGCTTCTCGCTCAACTTTTTTGAGTCGGCCAGGCCATTGATGGGTCTGTCGGGGTGCAGAATCACGGCCGCAGCCACCACCGGCCCGGCCAACGGTCCCCGGCCGACTTCGTCGACCCCCGCCACCCGTGTGGCTTGTATCGGAATAGAATCGCTCATATCACTACGCTACATCATCGATTGGAACAGTTGGAAAAAATAAGGCGATGGGGAAAATCATCCCTAAACGGCGCATCATTCGCTAACAGATTCCATCATCTCCAGGGCCAGTCGTTTTCTATCGATCTTGCCATTCGGGTTACTTGGAATGGTGGTGCGAAACTCTATCACGGCAGGTATCATATAGCCGGCAAGCCGCTTCTTGCATGCGTTGATCAGACCATCCCCGGTTACCTCCCTATCCGGCTTGGGCACGGCCACCAGGGCTATCGATTGCCCTAAGGTCGTATGCGGAATACCCAACGCCACGACCTCGGATACCAGACCGGAACCGTAGAATACCTCTTCAATCTCATTCGGACTGACCCGGTAACCCGAGGTCTTTATCAGATCATCGTTTCTGCCGATGAAGTAGAGATAACCTTCGCTGTCCATCTTGACGATATCACCCGACCAGACAGCGATTTCCCTGCTCGGAAGCGCCTCGACCCGGTTGGGGATAGGGCGAAACCGCCCCTCGGTGGCGCGCACATCGTTCCAGTAACCCATTGCCACCAAAGAACCGCGATGCACCAGTTCTCCCGGTTCGTCCACCGTGCATGGCGTGCCGTTGGGTTTCAGCACCAACACCTCTACGTTGGGGATGGCCTTGCCGATGGAAGTCGGTCTTCGCTGAACCTGGTCGGGTGGCAGATAGGTCGAGCGGAAGGCCTCTGTAAGGCCGTACATAAGGAAGATCTCGGTGCTTGGCAGGATTTGTCTTAACAGCTCAGTCGTTTCCACCGGCACCGCGCCACCCGAACTGGTGATATACCTGAGATGCTCAGCCGCTTCACCGGGCCAGGGCAACTGCACCAGAAGATTCCACAAGGGAGGGACCGCCGCCAAACCGGTAATCCCTTCCTTGGCCAGGGTATTGAGGACTTCCATGGGCAACAGGTAGTTGATCAACACCACGCAGGCGCCTACCAGAAAGGCGGTGGTCAACTGGCTCATGCCGTAATCAAAGCTGAGTGGCAGCACGGCCAAGATCCTGTCTGAGGAACCGTTTTTCAGGTATTGGGCAACACTCTTGGCGCCGGTCACCATATTCCTATGGGATAGGATCACCCCCTTGGGCTCTCCGGTGCTGCCGGAAGTGTAGACCAGTGAAGCGATATCCGCATCGATCACTTTACGGCTGCCGGATGGATGAGAGATCCCCAACAAGTCGTCCCAGGACAGCAGCCTCTGTGAGATATCACGGACATCGAGATCGTCACATCCATCGATCAGGATAATCGCCTGAAGAGCCACGCAGTAGGCTAGGGCGGGTTCAAGAGTCCTGTACTTACTTCGAGTGGAAATGAGGATCCGGGCATCGCAGTCCAACAAGATGTGGGATACTTGATGAGGTTTCAGCGCCGGGTTGATCGGCACGAAGACGACACCGGCAGCGGAGGCGCCGAAGATAGCGACCACACTCTCCAGGCACTTGGGAAGATAGATGGCAATCCGGTCGTACTTCTCTATGCCGATGGAAAGCAGCGATTGCGAGAAGCGTTCGACCCGCTCTGACAATTGCACATAGGTTAAGGTCGACTCCTTGTACTTGAGCGCTGTATGAGAGGGGAAACGACCAGCCGACTCGAAAATCAGATCGTGGAGTAGTGCAGCCATCGCTTGTTTGAGATTTCCCTACTGCAATATGTATCACAGGGTCGGCGTGTTATCTATGATCCTCAACCCGAGGATTCAGGGTAATAAGAGCAAAAAATTAGGTCGCTGTCTAGAAATTCTCAAGTGCTCTTTTCCAACATCCCGAGCAGCGCTTCTGCCGCTTTGTTCGCCGCGTCTCTACGCAATCCTTGATGAATTCGGAGATAGCGCTGCGCGATCTCCTCACATTGCGACTGATCCTCGAGGAAGCCCAGCAGCGCCCGTCCCATCGCCTCAGGTTGACAGGCCTCTTGGATAAATTCCGGGGCGAGCGGTCGATCCGACAGCAGATTGGCTATTGCCACATAAGGAGTTTTCAACAAATCAAAGGTGCGAATCAGCCAGACGGTCATGGCGGAAAGGCGATAGGCCACGACCATCGGCCTCTTCAGCAACAGGGTCTCGAGGGTTGCCGTACCCGAAGCGGTCAACACCACATCCGCCGCACCGATCGCCTGCCTGGGTTTGCCGTCCAACAACGTCAGGGGCAGTTTCGGCGCCACGGACAGTTGTTGCTCCTGAAATGCTTGCTTGATCCTCTCATTCACCATCGGCGCCACAAAATGCAATTCGGGCTTACGTTGATGCACCCACAATGCCGTCTGGAGGAAAACCGCTCCGAGCCTGCTGACTTCACTCATCCGACTGCCTGGCAACAGGGCAATCACCGGCCGTTCGGGATCTAGGCCCAACTCGAGCCTGACCTCCCGTGAGTCAACGGGTTGAAGGGGGATCTGATCTGCCAGGGGATGGCCGACATAGACCGCCGCTACGTTATGCCGGCGCAGGAAATCGACTTCAAAATCGAAAATGCACAACATCAGGTCAACGGCCCGATGCAGCTTCTTCACCCGCCCCTGTCGCCACGCCCATACCGTGGGACTGACAAAATGGGCAGTGGGTATACCGGCGGCTTTGAGTCGGGTTTCCAACGCGAGATTGAAATCGGGCGCATCCACCCCAAGCACGAGATCCGGAGGTTGGTTGAGAAAATGGTTCGCCAGTCTTCGGCGGGTCTTCAGTAAACCGGGCAGATGGCGAAATACCTCGACAAGCCCCATCACCGGATGCATGGTTGCAAGCGAACGACAACCCGCCGCTTCCATCAGCGGACCGGTCATACCCTCAAAGCGGATTTCCGGACGCTTGGCATGCAGGGCCTCGATCAGCGCCGCCGCCAACTGATCGCCTGAAACCTCATTGACGACAATGCCGATCCTAGTCGATAGTTGTGAAGTCGTCTGCTGCATTTGAGGGGACCCGGGGAGAGCCAGGAATACCTTAGCGCAAGATACCACGACCGTTTTGCTTAAGAAAATCCGCCAGGATCTCGAGTTCCGGTGTCTCTTCCAACATCCCATCGATGGCGTTTCTCGCCTCTTCAAGACGCTGCTTCGAGAGATAGATCAGTTTATAGGCCCGCTTAATCTGCTGTATCGTCTCACCACCGAATCCTCGACGACTCAGCCCCTCACGATTGATGCCATGGGGTTTGGCCGGCTGCCCTGAAACCATCACATAGGGCGGCAGGTCCATATTGATGGCTGAACCCATGCCGGAGAAGCTGTGGGCGCCCACACGACAAAACTGATGCACCATGGTGAATCCCCCCAGGATAGCGTAATCGCCGATCTGTGCATGACCACCCAGGGAGGCGGCATTGGCCATAATGACATGATCCCCCAGCACACAGTCGTGGGCGACATGGATATAGGCCATCAGCAGATTGTCGCTGCCGATCCGGGTCACACCCCGATCCTGCACGGTCCCGCGATGCAGGGTTGCGAACTCACGAATCACATTGCGATCGCCAATCTCCAATGATGTCGGCTCGCCGGCATACTTCTTGTCTTGGGGATCTTCGCCGATGGAGGCGAACTGGTAGATACGGTTGTTCCGGCCGATGCGGGTCGGTCCATGAATCACCACATGAGGCCCGACCTGGGTACCCGCTGCAATCCTCACCCCGGCGCCGATGATAGAGAATGGTCCGACTGAAACCCCATCTTCAAGCTCGGCATCCGCGCCGATGACTGCGCGTGAATCGATCAGTTGCCTATCTCCCTGGCGGTACACATGATTTCCGCCGTAGCAACGGTTCGGCCATCGACACTGGCGGTGCAGGTAAAGAAACCGATACCACGTTTCATCTTGTTCTGAAGCACTTCGATGACCAGTTGATCGCCGGGCTCCACCTGCTGCTTGAAACGCGCCTTATCGATACCTACAAAGAGATAGATAGTCGTTTCATTGGCGGTCTCTGGATTGGATTCCATGGCCAACAGACCGGTTGCCTGCGCCATGGCCTCGATGATCAGGACACCGGGCATGACCGGTTGTATCGGGAAATGCCCGTTGAAAAAGGGTTCGTTATAGGTGACGTTTTTCAACGCCAGCAATCGAGCGTTTTTTTCATACGCCATAACCCGGTCTATAAGCAGAAAGGGGTAACGGTGCGGCAACAGACTCAGCACCTTATTGATATCCATCGCTATCAAGCTACTCTCCAGTGACTCAACCTTCTCATTTCAACGACTCTCCGGTGAGAGTCTTTATTGCTTTTTTCAAGGATTTCAGATCCTTGGCCATCCGCTCGAGATGCCTTAGCCTGACGATCAGTTTCTTCCACGCACCATTCTCCATGGCCGGTAGATTTCCGCTGTAATACCCTGCCTGAGAGAAAGAGCGCGTCACCAGGGTCGCGGCCGAAAAATGCGCATTATCACCTATCGTTAAATGCCCTACCAGACCGGTCTGGCCACCGACAGTACAGTGACTGCCGATCTTTGTCGAGCCTGCGACAGCCGAACCCCCAGCCATGGCGGTATGTTTCCCGATCTCGACGTTATGGGCTATCTGAATCAGATTATCCAGCTTGACGCCATCGTGCAGGACAGTGTCTTCCAGCGCCCCGCGGTCGATGGTGGTATTCGCCCCTATTTCCACATCGTCGCCCAGGCGTACACGGCCGACTTGGGGAACCTTGATCCATCGCCCCCGGTCATTGGCCAAACCGAAACCATCCGCACCGAGTACGGCGCCGGGGTGGATGATGCAGCGCCGGCCTAAGCAGGTATCCCGGCACAAGGTCACTCGAGCCACCAGCCTGGAATAAGCACCGATCTCACAGTCCTCCTCCACGATGCAACCGGGACCGATAAAAACGCCGGCCCCGACACTTACCCCGGCAGCGATGACTGAACAAGGCCCTATCCAGGCGTCCGCATCGATTTCCGCCGACTCGGCCACCACCGCCGTGGGATCTATGCCCGGTTGAAACGATTTGGGTGGAAAAATCCGTGCCGCTGCATTGGCATAGGCAAGATAGGGATTAGTGGAGATTAAGGCAGGGACCGGGCACTCAACGGCGTCTGCCTCCAACAAAATAACCGCTGAGGCCCGGGTGGTTTTCAGATAGCGTCTGTATGATGGATTACTGAGAAAACTCAACTGCCCGGAGCCGGCCTGTTGCAGCGTACCGACACCTTTGATCAACACGCCGGCCTCGCCTCGAAGCTCCGCTCCAACCGCCTCAGCCAGATCTCCGAGTCGAATCGCCAACGCCTTCGAATCCGCGCTTACTCAGCTTTTAGCTGACGGAGCTTTTCCAGGACCAGCTCGGAGATGTCTATCTTTTTGCTGAAATAGACCACACCGTCGGAGACGATCAGATCGATTTTCTCACTCTTACCGACTTCCTGGATCACTTCACGCACCTGCTGACGGAGCTTCTTGAACTCCTCGTTCTGGCGTAGATTCAGATCCTCACGAAACTCGGTCTGGGCATTCTTCAACTTACGACTGCGACTCAGAATATCCCTCTCCAGTCGCTTGGCCTCTGACTCACTCATCACCGAGCCGTCTCTCTGCAGTTTCTCTTCCAACTGTTTCAGTTGTTTCTGAGACGACAATAAGTCTTTTTCGCGGCGCGAAAATTCCGTCTGCAGCCGTTCGCGCGCCGTTTTGTATTGCGGCGACTCTTCAAATACCTTCGTAGCGTTCACAAAGGCGATGCGATACTCCTCGGCGTAAGCGTTACCGTTGAGGTAAATACCAAGGATTAAAGCAAGCAAAACATACCGTATAGAATTCACCCGTTGACTCCCTATTTGAATTAGAACCTGAATCCGTGGGTTCAGGTCAGAAAGCGCCGCCAATCCTGAATTGAAGGGATTTTATCTTGTCGCCCTCCTCTTCTTTGAGCGGATACCCCAAGCTGAAGGAGAGCGCGCCCACTGGCGAGAACCAGGATAGCATCAGACCGGAGGAAGCCCTAAATCGATCCCATTCGATCTTGTCCCCTCCCGCCAGATCGAACACGTTACCGACATCCACAAACAGGCCTGCGCGCACCGTATCCCTGAAATCGTCACCGAAAGCGGGGAACAGCAACTCCATCTGCCCCACGACTCTGGCGTTTGCCCCCAGGGCACCGTTCTCGGAATCCTTGGGTCCCAGGGTATTCTCTTCGAAACCCCGCACCGATCCAATGCCGCCGGCGAAGAAATTACGGAAAAAAGGTAATTCATCGCCATCCCCATACCCTTCGCCATAGCCCAATTCGCCATTCAGCTTGAGGGTGAAAGCGTTGGTGAGTTGAATATAGTAGGCATTCAAATAGTTGATGCGGTAGTACTGCAGGTCGCTGCCGGGGATATTGGTCTCCACGGAAAAGACCTGTCGACCGCCCCGGTTGGGGAAAATCGCCCGGTCACGGGTGTCGTGGATCCAACTGCCCACCAGTTCGTAATCGATAAACTTCTTTCCGTTCCTTGCCACGAAATCGTTAAATTCATCCGATGGCGATGAACCCTTAATAAATGAGGTATTTTCATAGGCCAGGCTGAATTTCAGGCGATCAAACTCAGTGACCGGTATCCCGTAGTTGATGCCCAACCGTCCCACGTCCGTCGAGTAGTTGGCGATATTGAGTTCCGAAAAATCGGTCTTTCGATAACTCAGTTCATAGCCCTGACTTACGCCATCGATGGTGTAGTACGGGTCGGTATAGGCGAGGGCAATCTTCTTGGTGGCGTCACTGGTATCGAAACCCGCGCTGACACGCTTACCCGTGCCGAGAAAATTATTTTCGCTAATACTGGCATTGAACAGTACCCCCTGAGTCTGGGAAAAACCGATGCCTGCGCTGAGACTGCCTGAAGCTATTTCTGTGACGGCCAGGTTCACGTCCACCAGATCGGTGGCGCCTGGGACTGCCGGCGTCTCCATGTTCACCTCGCTAAAGTAGCCAAGACGCTGCAGCCGCTCACGGGAAAGCCGGGTCTTCTCGCCGGAAAACCAGGCGGACTCCATCTGACGCATCTCCCGGCGCAATACCTCATCCCGGGTATTGGCGTTACCGGTGATATTGACATATCTGACATAGACCCGTTTTCCGGGATCGACGAAAAAGGTGATGGCTACCCGGCGGTTTTCCCGGTCGATATCCGGGATACTGTTGACATTGGCGAAGGCATATCCGGCATCGGAATATTTTCTGCTCAGTCTGTCGGCGCCGGCCGTCAAGCGCTTGCGTGAGAAGATATCACCACGCTTGAGATGGATGAGGGGAAAGAGTTCCTCTTGCGGCAACTCCAGATCACCCGCCAGTTTAATGTCGCTGAGGGAGAAAACAACGCCCTCGTTGATCACCACCGTAATGTAGATGTCCTTTTTATCAGGGGTGATGGAGACCTGTGTGGAATCAATCTTGAAATCGATGTATCCGCGATCAAGATAGAAGGAGCGCAAGGTCTCCAGATCCCCGGACAGTGCCTGTTTGGAGTATTTATCCCGGCTGGAGAAGACGGCATACCAGGATGGTACGCCAAGCTCGAATTCATCCAGCAGTTCATCATCCTCGAACGCCTGATTTCCGATAACATTGATTTTCTTTATCCTAGCGGTCAACCCCTCGGAGATCTTGATATCGACGCCTACCCGATTACGTTCCAGCGGGGTGACGGTGGATTCGATTTTCACCCCATATTTTCCCCGAGCAAAGTATTGGCGGTTGAGTTCCTGCTCCACTTGTTCAAGCAGGGCCCGCTTGAAGACCCGACCTTCGGCCAAGCCGATGTCTTGCAGACCCTCCATCAATCGCTCGGTATCCAGATCCTTGTTTCCGCTGATATTTATCTCAGCAATGGCCGGCCGCTCACGGACAAAGACAATCAGCACATTGCCCTCATGTTCCAAGCGTACATCTTTGAAAAAACCGGTTTTGTAAAGGGCTCGGATAATCTGCGAGGTATTGCCGACATTCACCTCATCACCAATCTTGACCGGAAGGTAGTTGAATACCGTGCCGGCGGAGATACGCTGTAGGCCCTCGACACGAATGTCGTCGACAACGAAGGCTCGCGCCATCGGTGCAAACAGCAGTCCACTCAGCAGTGAAATGAAGGGCAGGATCCGGAAAAAAGAAAGCATTATCTATAGTTGCAACTGAGTTTAGTCACTTTTTCTGTTCTGTGGCGCGCACCCCGGAACGGATTCAGTGGCAGGACAGCGCGTAAGTATAAGTGATCTTTTCAGATCAAGATACTGACCCGTCCAAACGCTAAATCATCACGGCTATCCCAGAAAACGGTTCAGGTCGATATAGAAGGCAAGACTCATAATCGCCAGAAGAATCAATAACCCGATCTTCTGGCCCTGTTCCATGACCCGCTCCGACAGAGGCCTGCCCTGGATCGCCTCGATCAGGAAAAAAAACAGATGCCCCCCGTCCAGGACGGGGATAGGCAATAGATTCAATACCCCCAGGCTGACGCTGACTACGGCGAGAAACTTGATAAAATAGCTCAGGCCGTAACTCGCCGACTTCCCTGCGGAATCGGCGATTGAGATCGGGCCACTGAGATTCTTTACCGAAATCTCACCGATCACCATTTTCCCCAGCATCCGCAGCATCAACAGCGAAAGATCCCAGGTCTTGACGAGCGACTGCCCGACCGCTTCTATCGGCCCGTATCTGACGATGGCGCGATAGTCATCCATCAGATTCTCCGGCACCCTGACCCCTGCACCGATTCGCCCATAGGTTTCGCCGGCCCCATCCACCGCGGCGGGTACAACTTCGAGCGAAACAGGCCCGCCATCCCGGTCGACTTCCAACTGCAGGGTTTGCATGGGACGATCACGGACATACTCCACCCACTCGGTCCAGTTCTCCATCCCTGTACCGTCCACGCTGACGATGCGATCGCCCGGCCTGAGTCCAGCCTTCTCCGCCGGCTCGCCCGATATCACTTCGCCGATCACCGGCGGCAACACCGGCCGATCCGGGGTCAAGCCCAGATTTTTCAGCAACAGACCATCTTCCGCCAGTTCCGACAGCCCCTGGCTCTGTAACTCATAGTGGTGTTCGCCACTGTCTCGGTCGCGCACCTGAATCGACAGGCTGGCGCCGTCAAGCGCTTCGGACAAGATGACATAGACGACGCTCTCCCAGGTCGGGGTCGGCTGATCGGCGATCGAGAGAATCTCATCCCCGGGCAAAAAGCCGCTCTGTTCGGCAAGCGAGCCGCTCTCCACCTCTCCCACCAAGGGCTTGAGTCCCGTATCGCCGGTGACGAAGATCAGCCAGAAGGCAAGGATGGCAAACAGAAAATTAAACAGTGGTCCGGCCACCACAATGGCGCTGCGCACTTTCAGCGATTGGCGGTTAAACGCCCGCTGCTGCTGCTGTGGATCCACCGGCGCCTCGCGCTCATCAAGCATTTTCACATAACCGCCCAGGGGGATGGCCGCCACCACATACTCGGTCCCGTCCACCTTGCTTGTGTGCTTCCATAACGGGCGCCCGAAACCGATGGAGAACCGCAACACCTTGACACCCAATTTCCGGGCGACCCAAAAATGGCCGAACTCATGCACGGCAATCAGAATCGCCAAGGCGAGGATGAACGAAAAGAGGGTGAAGAATAATGAGTTCATTGGGTTGTATCAGCCGATATCGCAGCTTAAGACCCTGTTTCGCAGCACTTGTTCCGCTGCAATCCTGGCCCGCCGGTCTGTTTCGAGAAGGGTATCCAGATCTTCTGCCGAATCGATCGGCATCCTCTGTAGGGTTTCATCCACCACGGCGGCAATCCCGGTAAATGCCAGTCGTTCCGCCAGGAAAGCCGCTACGGCCACCTCGTTCGCGGCATTCAACACGGCACTGGCGGCGCCTCCGGCCCGAATTGCTTCATAGGCGAGTCCAAGACAGGGAAAACGCTGCAGATCGGGTTGATCGAAGTCGAGTCGGGCAACCTGAAACAGGTCGAGACTGGCGACACCCGATTCGATGCGCCGTGGCCAGGCCATTGCGTGTGCGATGGGCGTACGCATGTCGGGGTTTCCCAGTTGCGCCAATACCGACCCATCCACATACTCGACCATGGAATGAATGATACTCTGCGGATGCAACACCACCTGAATATTGTCCGGCTCTGCATGGAACAGCCAATGGGCCTCAATCACCTCCAGCCCCTTGTTCATCATCGTCGCGGAATCAACCGAGATCTTACGTCCCATGTTCCAATTCGGATGGGCGCAGGCCTGGGCCGGTGTCACGGTGGCCAATGCCTCGATCGGGGTGGCGCGAAACGGCCCGCCGGAAGCCGTCAGCAGGATACGCTTCACCCCAAGGCGTTCAAGGCCTTCACCGGTATCTGCGGGCATGCACTGAAACACAGCATTGTGCTCACTATCGATGGGCAGGATCTCCGCACCATGCGCTTCCACTTCCTGCATGAACAAACGCCCGGCCACCACCAAGGCCTCTTTATTGGCCAGCAACAGCCGCTTACCTGCCCGCACGGCCGCCAGGGCCGGCAGAAGGCCGACGGCGCCTACAATCGCCGCCATCACCAACTCAGCGGCCGGCATGGCAGCGGCGATCTCCAAGCCACTCAGCCCGGACAACACCTCAGTAGGGACACCTCGCTGATTCAACCCCTTCGCCAAACGAGCGGCGGATTCGCTATCGGCCATGACGGCGATTTCAGGTCTGAAACGCTCGCACTGGGCCAACAAGCCGTCCACATCCCGATTCGCGGTCAGGGCAACGACCCGGTAGTCGTCCGGGTGCCGCGCCGCCACATCCAAGGTGCTGACACCGATCGAGCCCGTGGAGCCGAGTACGGTCAAGCCTTTCATCGATCTGCTCCGAGCAAAATCAGTCCGAACAGGAAAACCGGCGCTGCGGCGGTAAGACTGTCGATGCGATCCAGCATGCCGCCATGACCCGGTAGCAGCGCGCCGCTGTCCTTCATCCCCTGTTGGCGCTTGAGCAGACTTTCGAAGAGATCCCCCACCACCGAGAAGAGGATGGTAACGAGACAGAGCAGCAGAGTGAAAGGTAGTTGTGCAACATCATGATCCAACCACCAAGCCAGAAAGAGACCCCACAGCAAAGCGGCGACTATCGCCCCAAACACCCCTTCACGGGTCTTTCCCGGACTGACCTGGGGCGCAAGCTTATGCCGTCCCCAACGATGCCCGGCAAAATAGGCGCCGATATCCGCACTCCAGATCAAGATCAAGACAAACAGCAACAATCCCGGCCCGACGGATGGAATCCGATGGATGGCCACCAATGCAAGCCAGGCCGGCGCCAGGACGATCAATCCTTCCAAGGCCCTAGTCGGCGCACCTCCCGCTATTTTCCGATCAGCCTGGTAGCACGTCAGACGAAATACCGCCACCAGCCACCAGCCAACAGAGACAGCCATTACCCCGGGCACCCACTCCCCCGGCAGATAGTAATAGATTCCAGCCAGGCAGATCAGCAGCAACAAGGCATAGGCCAGTTGTATGGGAAACTTTTCAATGCCGCTCAATCCGGCCCACTCTCTGCCTCCGACAGCCACCACGACACCCAACAGCAGCGCCAGATAGCCGTTCGGCAGCAGCAATACCGCGGTAATGACCAACGGGGCGAGTATCAGGGCGGTGATGACACGCTGTCTCAGCATCGCCTGACTCAGGATGCCTCGGCGGTCTTTCCCTGAACCTGTTCCCCGGTGCGACCGAATCGGCGCTGACGACGGGTGAAGTCCAGGAATGCCGCCTCAAGGGCTTGGCGATTGAAATCCGGCCAAAGCTGATCAGTGAAGTAGAGTTCGGTATAGGCGCACTGCCAAAGCAGAAAGTTGCTGATACGCTTCTCGCCGCCGGTACGGATGAACAGGTCCGGCTCCGGCAATCCGGGAAAAGAGAGGTGCTTCGACATGACACCTTCATCGATCTGACCGGCAGTCAGTTCACCGGCTTGTACCCGCTCGGCCAAGCGCTTGGCCGCTTGGGTTATATCCCATCGACCGCCATAGTTGGCCGCCACCTGCAACAAAAGGCCCACGTTGTTTTGCGTGAGACGCTCCGCCTCTTCGATCTGCTTCTGCAGTCTAGCCGAGAAGGCGTCACGGTCCCCGATCACCCGGAGTCTGACCTGATTGCGATCCAGGCGCCGTATTTCTTTCTTAAGCGACCGCATAAACAGATCCATAATGAGATTGACCTCCTTTTGAGGTCGCCGCCAATTCTCACTGCTGAATGCAAAGAGGGTCAAGATAGGGATCCGCATCTCCACACAGGCTTCAACCACCCCGCGCACCGCCTCGACGCCCGCCGGGTGTCCGGCGTACCGGGGCAGCCCACGTTTTTTCGCCCATCGACCGTTGCCATCCATGATGATTGCCAGATGCCTGGGCAACCGCCTGTCGACAGTGTCGGGCTCCATTGTCGTGCTGCTTGTCATAACCGTTTCATTTCAAGAGGGAAAAAGTCGAGACTCAGATCTCCATCAGATCCTTCTCTTTCTCCCCCAACACCTCATCGACCTGTTTGATATGCTGGTCCGTCAGGTTCTGAACGATCTCTTCACCCCGCCGCTCATCGTCCTCCGAAATGAGCTTCTCTTTCATCAGATCCTTCAGGTCATGATTGGCGTCCCGGCGGATATTGCGGATCGCCACTTTGGCGCCTTCCGCCTCATGACGCACCACCCGAATCAGATCCCTGCGGCGCTCTTCCGTCAACGGCGGCATGGGCACCCGAATCACCGTGCCGGCACTCATCGGATTGAGGCCCAGATCGGAGATCATGATCGCCTTCTCTACCGCCGCCGCCATGTTCTTTTCCCAGGGAACGACAGTCAGGGTGCGCGCATCTTCGACATTGATGTTGGCCACTTGGCTGATCGGAACCTCGGAGCCGTAATAATTAACGCGAATATGGTCCAGCAAGCTGGGGTGAGCCCTTCCCGTGCGCACCTTGGCCAGTTCATGAACCAGTGACTCAACGCTCTTACCCATGCGGGTCGTCGCATCGCTCTTGATATCATCCATCATCGTCAGCCGCCCTTTTCCACCAGGGAACCGATGTCCCCACCACGCATTAAACGCATGAGAGCACCAGGATCATTAATATTCATAATGCGTAACGGCATTGCATTATCCCGACATAGGACAATTGCCGTTGCATCCATCACCTGCAGGTTTTCCGCCAATGCACGATCATAAGTCAATCGGGAGTAGAACACAGCATCCGGATCCTTCACGGGATCGGTGGAATAGACACCATTGACCTTGGTCGCCTTAATCAGTAAATCGGCATCGATTTCCACGGCACGGAGACTCGCTGCGGAATCGGTCGTGAAATAGGGATTGCCGGTACCGGCAGCGAGAATCGCCACCTTGCCGGCCGCCAGACATTCACGCGACGCCCTGGCCGTGAAAGTCTCGCACACATCGGGCATGCTCAGCGCCGAAAACACCACCGCCTCAACCCCGATGCGCGACAGGGCATCCTGCATGGCCAAGGAGTTCATCACCGTAGCCAGCATTCCCATCTGATCGCCGCGAACCCGGTCGAAGCCGCCCAGGGCAAGCCCGGCGCCGCGGAAAATATTACCACCGCCGATTACCAGGCCGATCTGTACGCCGATATTGACCAGATCCTTGATCTCTTCGGAAACCCGCCGCAGCACGAGCGGATCGATGCCGAACTCACCCTCCCCCATGAGGGCCTCGCCGCTGAGCTTGAGCAGTATGCGTTGAGATATGAGTTCAGTCATCTACCATCCTGTCCCGGTTGGATTGCCATGGGCTGGATTATATACCCTCGGGGTCTTGGCCGGACACTACTCCGTTGAGTAACCGGTGGAGCGGTCCCGCAGACCACTCCGTGCGGTTACATCTTCGCCTGAGCCATCACCTCTTCAGCAAAGTTCTCCTGCTTCTTCTCGATACCCTCACCGACCTCGAAGCGCTTGTATTGGGCAATCGCGGCGCCTTTGCTTTTCAGCAGCCTTTCAACGGTGGTGTCCGGATCCTTGACGAAAGCCTGGCCGAGCAGGGTATTTTCAGACAGGAACTTACGCATCCGCCCATCGACCATCTTGGCAACGATTTCGTCAGGTTTACCACTCTCTTTGGCCTGAGCGGCGACGATTTCACGCTCTTTATCGAGCAGATCCTGCGGCATCTGATCCTCAGAGAGGCAAACGGGGTTGGTCGCAGCTATGTGCATAGCCAGATCCTTACCCAGCGTCTCATCGCCTCCCTCGAGTTCAAGCACTACGCCGATTCTGACGCCGTGACGGTAGCTGGTGAGCTTACCGTTAGCGGCCTGGAAACGAGAGAAACGACGCACATTCATGTTCTCGCCCAGTTTCGACACCAGGGCCTCGCGGGCCTGGTTGACGGTGGTGTCCTCACCCTCGTGCAACGATTGCTCCATCAGCGCGGCCACATCATCCCCGCCGCCTGCCAGCACGCGCTCGGCCACGGCCTTGGCGAAGGAGGTGAAGTTGTCATCCTTGCCGACAAAATCAGTTTCACAGTTGACTTCAACCATAGCCGCCTGGGTATTGTCTTCACTGAAACTGAGTACAATCACACCTTCCGCAGCAATACGACCGGCCTTTTTGGCGGCTTTCGCCTGCCCGGATTTACGCATCTGCTCAATCGCGGCGTCGACGTCGCCATCGCTCTCAACCAGTGCCTTCTTACATTCCATCATCCCCGCGCCGGTACGTTCGCGCAGTTCCTTAACCAGAGAGGCTGTAATCGCCATAATCCGTCCACCTTCACTTAAAGCTGAAAAACGTTTCAATGGAAGATGGCCGGGTTCGGTGGAAACCGACCTCCGACCATCCCATACGGCCTGGGCAGTCAATGCCTGCTCAGGAGCTATTCTCCGAAACCTCGACAAACTCTTCATTTCCGTCGCCGGCAACCATCTGCAAAGCACCCGTGCGACCTTCCAGGATGGCGGCGGACGCCCCCTGCACATAGAGTTGAATGGCGCGAATGGCATCATCATTACCTGGGATTACGTAGTCGATGTCTTCCGGATCATTATTGGTGTCGACCACCCCGATGACCGGAATCCCCAGTTTTTGCGCTTCCGCCACGGCATTCTTTTCATGTCCGACATCGATGATATAGAGGGCGTCCGGCAGGCCGTTCATGTTCTTGATACCGCCCAGACTACGCTCCAACTTCTCCAATTCACGCCTCAATCCGAGCGCCTCCTTCTTGTTGAAACGCTGCTCGACACTGCCGTCTTCGAACATCGCATCCAGCTCTTTGAGACGCTTGACAGACTGTTTGATGGTCTTGAAATTGGTCAACATGCCGCCCAGCCAACGGTGATTGACGAAAGGCATGCCGCAACGCTCAGCCTCCTCGCGGACCACGCTCTGAGCCGCGCGTTTGGTGCCGACAAAGAGAACCTTGCCGCCGTTCGCGGAAAGGGAGCCGATGAAGTTCATCGCATCCTTGAACAGCGGCATGGTCTTCTCAAGATTGACAATATGGATCTTGTTGCGATGACCGAAGATATAAGAACCCATTTTCGGGTTCCAGTAACGGGTCTGATGCCCAAAATGCACGCCGGCCTCAAGCATCTGGCGCATCGATACTTCACTCATAAGTAACTCCTGATTGTATCGGGTTGTACCTCCACATATCCCATGGTCCAACCCTAAAGGAGCTGTTTTATTAAGCGATATTCGCTTATAATCAGAACTCCCTGGGGCACCCGGGTCCACGTGCCGATATGTGTGTGTCATTAGCCCGCTATGATAACCCTATGGTTAAAGCGGGCTTGGATCACCGAACCGTTTGCGATTCGGCGGGGCGTTTTATACCATAACCGGCCTGTTGCGACAAACACGCCGCACTCTCCAACCCTTTAAAAACCATATCCCCGGACTTTCAAGCGATTTCAGATGGGCGTCACGATAAAAACAGCGGAAGAGATCAAAAAAATGCGCGTCGCCGGGAGACTGGCCGCGGAGGTGCTGGAAGTGGTCGCAGCACATATCCAATCCGGTGTCACCACCCTGGAGCTTGATCGCATTTGTCACGATCACATCGTAAATGTGCAAAAAGCCATACCCGCGCCGCTCAATTACAGGGGCTTTCCAAAATCGATCTGCACCTCGGTCAATCAGGTCGTCTGCCATGGCATTCCCGGGGAGAAGAAGCTGAAAAAAGGGGATATCATCAATATCGACATCACGGTCATAAAGGATGATTATCATGGGGATACCAGCAAAATGTTCTGTGTCGGCCGGCCGTCGGTATTGGCAAAGCGGTTGATGGGCATTACCCAACAGGCGTTATGGACCGGCATCAATCAGGTCAAACCCGGATGCCGGATAGGGGATATCGGACATACCATTCAGACCTTCGTCGAGGCGTATCACTACTCCGTGGTCAGGGAGTACTGCGGGCACGGCATCGGCCGTGAATTCCACGAAGATCCCCAAGTCTTGCACTATGGGCGTCCCGGCACGGGCATTGAGCTGCTTCCAGGCATGTGCTTTACCATTGAACCGATGGTGAATGCCGGCAAGCAACACGTTAAGCTCAAGCCCGACGGCTGGACAGTGGTGACCAAGGATCGTAGTCTCTCCGCCCAGTACGAACACACCATCCTTGTCACCGAGGTGGGTTCTGAAGTACTCACCATACGTGACGAAGAGCATGAGCGAATCGCCAAGTCGAATAACCCTTTAACCTAGAATCCTCAGTTGACCGCTATGTACTGTACTAAATCGCTTTGAAAACATGAGCTTTATCAGGTTTGATAGTATTCACCTATTAGGTGAGTAGCGCTACACCGTGAGCAGCACGCTTGTGGCGGCGCATGGCTGTGTTACAACCCCTTGCAATAGAACACTATTCCGCGTCGTTGTGCGCCGTGCAGGGATGCACAAGTGTCGCAAGCACAGGGATGTGCAGGAGCGACCCTTGCCCTGCACCGTCACAGTGTTCAACTGAGGATTCTAGGTTTATGATCGACTATTCTGCCTTGAATCAGGCATTTGCCCCCGACGCCTCTCCCATACAACCGTGTAAAATCTATCTCAAACACTACACCGAGGGAGTCAAGGAGCGGTTTTCCACGGGCCAGACACCCACAGGTGAACTGGTTGCGGAGCGCGCCCACCTGATTGATGAGATCCTCAAACGCGCCTGGAGGCGACATTTTCAGACGGCCACCGAGGCCGCCTTGGTGGCCGTCGGCGGCTATGGGCGGGGTGAACTGCACCCGGCCTCCGACATCGATCTCCTGGTGTTGCTCAACCATGAGGAGCAATTTGAATCATTCAAGGACCATCAGGAACGGTTCCTCACCCTGCTCTGGGATATCGGCCTCGAGGTAGGGCACAGCGTACGCACTGTTGATGACTGCATCCGCGAAGCGGAGCAGGATATCACTGTCATCACCAATCTGATCGAATCGCGCTTTCTGGCCGGCTCGCAGGCGCTGTTCGAGGAGATGCTGCTGGCCACCGGACCGAATCGCATGTGGAACAGCTACGACTTCTTCGAAGCCAAATGGGATGAACAGAGAAATCGCCACGCCAAACAGAATGGCAGCATCAGCAACCTCGAACCGAACATCAAGGAGAGTCCGGGCGGCCTGAGGGATATCCAGATGATCGGTTGGGTGGCAAAGCGACATTTTAAGATCCACGATCTCCATGATCTGGTCAGGTACGAGTTTCTTACCGACGCGGAATACCAAGCACTGCTAGAGGGGCAGAACCATCTCTGGCGCGTGCGTTTCGCCTTACACCTGCTGACCGGGAGACGGGATGACCGGCTACTGTTCGATCATCAACGTACGCTTGCGTCCTATTTGGGCTATGACGCCGACTATGCCAATTTGGCCGTTGAATGTTTCATGCGCGACTACTATCGGACCGTCATGGAATTGAGCCGGCTCAACGAAATGCTTTTGCAGCACTTCCAAGAAAACATCCTATTCAAGAACAAACTCGGCGACCCCGTGACGATCAATCAGCGTTTTCAAAAGCGTGGCCACTTCCTGGAAGTCTCTCACGACACTGTCTTCAATCGCTATCCGACCGCCCTCCTTGAGCTGTTTCTGATCATGCAGGAAAACCCTGATATAAGGGGCGTCAGGGCCAGCACCATTCGACTGATTCGTAATCACACCTACCTGATCGATGAGAAATTCCGTCAGGACACCCGCGCACAAAGCCTGTTCATGGAAATTCTGCGTCAACCATGCGGCATCACCCACGCGCTGCGCCGTATGAATAGATACGGCGTTCTCGCAGCTTATATACCGATATTCGAGAACATAGTCGGACGCATGCAGTACGACCTGTTTCATGTCTTCACGGTAGATGAACACACCCTGATGGTGATCCGCAATCTGCGCAGGTTGACCGTCATGAAACATGCCGATGAGCACCCTTTCTGTTCCCGGCTGATAGGCACCCTGCCGAAAGAAGAACTCATCTATCTTGCCGCCCTGTTTCATGACATTGCCAAAGGCCGCGGAGGCAATCACTCTGAACTGGGAGCGATCGACGCATTGGATTTCTGCCGGCTGCATCATTTAAGCGAATATGACAGCCATTTGGTCAGTTGGCTTGTGCGTCATCACCTTGTAATGCCGATGACAGCGCAACGCAAGGACATCACCGATCCCAAGGTGGTACAGGAATTCGCCGCCCTGGTTGGCGATCTAAACCGGTTGACCTATCTCTATCTACTGACTTTTTCAGACAGCAGAGCCACTAACCCGGCCGCCTGGAATTCTTGGAAGGACTCCTTACTGCGTGACCTGTTCAACGCGACCCGCTATGCGCTTTTTCGAGGGCTGGACAACCCGCTCGCACAAGAGGAGCTGATCCGGGAAAAACAGTTGGCTGCCATGCATCAGCTTCTGCAACAGCACACCCCTGAGCATGCGGTCAGGACACTATGGTCCACCTTCACTAACGAATACTTTCTCACCCACTCACCCAATGCCATCCAGCGCCATACCAAGGCCATTCTCAGAACCCCCAAGGAGGCATTTCCGTTGATCCAGATGCGCCAGACAGCCAAGCGCGGCGGGACCGAGGTCCTCTTCTACGGCTCAGACCGGGATAATCTGTTCGCTGTCACCACCACCCTCCTCGATCAACTTACCTTATCGATAGTCAATGCCCGTGTAATGAGTGCTTCAGACGGGTTTTCCCTCAACTCATACCTGGTATTGGAGCAGGATGGGTCACCTGTGGAAATAGGACAGCGCAGTTACGAGATTGTTAAAACCTTGAAAGACGGCCTTTGCCAGGAAGGCGATCAAGCACTAAGGGTCAGCAGACGAATCCCCAGGCAACTTAAGCATTTCGAAACAACAACCAATATCCACTTCACCCAAGAGCCCACATTACAACGCACAGTCATGCGCTTGGTAACCATGGATCGCCCCGGACTTCTTTCCGATGTGGGACAGGCGTTTGCAAGCTGCAATATTCGTTTACAGCACGCGAAGATAACCACGCTAGGGGCCCAGGTTGAAGACATTTTTTTTATTACCGACAGGAATAACCGACCGATATTGGATGAAACCAGGCTTGCTTGTCTAAAAGACACCGTAGTTGCAAAAATGCCGGAATAGGAACCGAATGCTCATTTTTCAATGGTTGCCGAGGTATCTGCTATATTGCACCTAGAACGATGCCGTTATATGTGCTATTCATCCTATTAATTGGTTTTTTTCCATCAGTCAATGACAATTTCTTTATAATCGAAATTTATAACCCACTTTTGTAAATTCCAAATCCATTGTAGTTTACATATTGATTAAACGACTTGATGAAAACGCCCCCCCTACTACTTAACGTATTGCTCACCTTTATCCTGCAGGCATGCGGTGGTGGTGGTGGTGGTGGTGGTGACAATGAAACCGGCGCCTCTAAATTTGTTAGGTGGATACCACCATCGACAAGATCCGACGGTAGCTTTCTTCCACTCAGCAGCCTTGCAGGCTATCGCATCTATTACGGGAAAGTGGAAACCGATCTTCAGCGGGTTGCCGATATCGAAGATAATAGTATTAATGAATACACTTTAACCCTAGCAAATTCGGGTGACTACTATATCGGCGTAACGGCCTATGACACATCCGGCCTTGAGAGTGAAATCTCGAACCTGGTATTAAAATAGGCTGTTCCCCTGGTGGAGTGAGTGGGTGGAAAAAAGCCAAACACTGTGACTCCGTTCACGAAGCTACAGGATTCATAGTCCGCAAATCAACGCAAATCCAACACCGACGGCTTCACGGTGTAGCAAAGGGGTACAGGACAGACCTGCCATCGATTGAGCTAGTGAGGTGTAACGTATAAACTCTACCTATCAGGTTCTCCTGCCCAAATGCGCCAGAACAAGGCGCGGGAACGGTGCAAAATATCCTATGCGGCCTCCTCCCGGAAACACACATATTCTCTCTTCGCAAGATGGTATAATATGTTACATAATACAATCTTCTGAATTCGTGAGTTCATGACGGAAAATCACGCAATCCATTGATTCATATAGCTATTTAAAAATATTCGGTTATAGTTAACGTACTATTACCCTTCACTTTTATCAGGTTATCTGAATCAAGAGTTTGCATAGATCATCAGTCCCGAACTCACACATTCAGGTGTTATCAATCAATGGATTAAGGTCAGATATCAATGCTGCGATTGACTATCAACGGGGATACTCACGAATTGGATGTGGACGGGGATACTCCGCTATTGTGGGTGTTGCGAGATCATCTTTCCTTGACAGGAACAAAATTCAGTTGCGGTATCGGCGTTTGCGGTTCCTGCACTGTACTCATCGATGGCAAGCCAAGCCGCTCATGTGTGCTGGCGGCAAATCAGGCGGCAGGAAAGAAGATTGTCACAATCGAGGGAATTTCCACCACTGATTCTCATCCTGTGCAAGTGGCCTGGGAAGAACATCAAGTCCCACAATGTGGTTACTGTCAGTCCGGGCAGATACTATCAGCTATTGCGTTACTCAACAGCAACCCCGCACCCACGGACGAGGATATTAATAACGCCTTATCGGGTATTTTGTGCCGCTGCGGCACTTACCCAAGAGTGCGATCGGCAATAATGAGCGCCGCAGCTTATATGCTTGAAGAGGGATCTGAATCGTGAAGAAGTTCAATCCGGACAGAAGGAAGTTTCTCAAGCTTGGGCTAGGACTGGCGGGTGGCAGCCTTATACTGGGGATAAACTGGAGTTGTAGCGCCGATCCCGATTCCGGCAGTAGAGGAAACAGTAAGGATTTTTCCCCGAACGCCTGGTTGCGTCTTGATAAGATGCAGGGTGTGACGGTTATTGTCGCAGAGTCTGAAATGGGCCAAGGTCCATTCACCCTGTTGCCCATGATGCTGGCGGATGAGTTGGAAGTCGGCTGGAAACAGGTGAAGGTCGAAAGAGCCCCCGCTACTCCGGTATATGGATATCAATTGACAGGTGGCAGCGGCAGCATTCGAAAAGGCTGGTCAACCTTAAGGGAAGCCGGCGCTGTGACAAAAGAGTTATTACTCACCGCCGGGTCGATTCACCTGGGAGTTCCTAAGGCCGACTGTACCGCCACTGGAGGATGGATCATCCATCAACCTACAGGTGAAAGAGTCAGCTATGGCGAACTGATCGACATCGCCGCCACGCTACCTATTCCCCACATAGCGCACCTGAAAGAGCCGGATGAATTTAAGATCATCGGCACCCCCGTCCCTCGCCTGGACACCTCGGACAAAATCAGCGGACGCGCCAAGTACGGCATCGATATACGCTTACCGGATATGCTGTATGCAACTATCACCCACTGCCCCGTTTTCGGCGGAAAACTCAAGGGTTTCGATGCTACGGCATCAAAAGCGATTAAAGGCATCGTCGATGTTTTCAGCATCAATGAAGGTGTCGTAGTCGTCGCTAAGGATACTTGGACCGCGTTCAAGGCGCGCCAAGTGTTGAAAATCGAATGGGATTTCAGTGATCAGGAACTGCTGTCAGATGAATCCATTATTGAACATATAAAATCGGTGGATTCCGGGAAAGGAAAAGTCATACAAAACAGCGGCGAGGATATCGGTGCTTTGTCCCAAACCCGCACGCTCGAGTCTAGCTATATATTGCCGTTTCAGGCACATGTCGCCATGGAACCAATGAACTGCACGGCAAGATACAAAGGGAATAAATTGGAAGTGTGGGCGCCTACACAATCACCTACGCAAGCTTACAATACGGCCAAGGATAACACCCGAAACATCGCCGCACGGACCCTGGACAAGATCAAAAGCAAAGTATTCGGGTCGCATGATGAAAACGTAGAGATCAACACCACATTCCTCGGCGGTGGTTTTGGCCGTCGCCTCCAGCAGGATTACGTCGCAGAAGTCGTACAGATTGCGAAAAAGACAGGCAAACCGGTACAGCTTACATGGACACGCGATGAAGATGTGCAGCATGACTTTTACCACCCGTTTTCGATTCATGAGTTGTCGGGAAAAATAGATGCGCGCGGCATGCCCATTGGATGGAGGCAAATCGTAAAGGGATTGGGCATCAGTACCGGTAATTCCGGGCGTATTCCTTATGAGATACCCAACAAACTTATAAAAGCCGTAAATATTGAAGGACCCATACCCACCGGACCATGGAGGTCTGTCGGGCACCACTATTACACTTTTGCTACAGAGCATTTCCTGGATGAGCTAGCCCGAGCGGGTTCACAAGATCCCCTGGAATTACGGCTGAAATTATTGGGGAGCAGCCCAAGGCTGAGAAACGTGATAGAGGTAGTCGCCGACAAGGGGAACTGGAAAGACTATCTGACAGGGCATAGGCTACTGGGCGTCGCAGCTCGGTCTTCGTTCGGTAGCCACGTGGCGCAAATAGCGGAGATAGAACTGATAGATCGTGAATATAAAATAAGGAAAATCACCTGTGTCTTGGATTGCGGCCTAGTGATTAATCCTGATATCGCTAAAGCTCAAATGGAGGGGTCCATAGTATTTGGCTTGACTGCCGCACTGAAATCAAAAATCACCTTGAAGCAGGGCCGAGTTGAGCAAAGCAACTTTCACGACTACCCCATATTAACCATGAGAGATACCCCCGAGATCGAGGTATTTCTTGTAAACAGCCAGGAACAGCCCGAAGGGATCGGCGAACCCGGTGTGCCAACCGTGGCGCCCGCTGTCGCCAACGCCTTGTTGAACGCAACAGGCTCACCAGTACGCAGCCTACCAATGGCAATGAGCATTTCATCAGGGCAGACTTGAAACTGATACTTTCTACTTTCCATTGTTATGCTGCTATGATTGACTAAAACCAAGTTACGCTTAATTTTCAGGATTGGAAATGCGGCCAATACAAACAGTTAATTATCCAAACCGATATTGGCATTTGCCGCTTGTATACTTATGCATAGCATACATGGCTACATTCTATATCTATTCAGAATGCACGCTCCATCTCCTTGAATTATGGACGGATTGGCCGACAGGCGAGTATTCTCACGGATTATTGGTCTTATTTGTTTCAATATATTTGATATGGGAGCAAAGAAAGTCAATCACAACAGAAATCCCTTCAACAAACTATTATGCGCTTATACTTCTAATATTTTCTCATTCCATGTGGTTTTCGGCCACACTTGTAGATGTCTTGCTTATTCAAATTCTAAGCTTATTATTTACCTTAACAGCAATATCATGGGCATTACTTGGAACACCCGTTTTTCGCCTTATATTCTATCAATTTTTTTTATTGATCTTTGCATTGCCTGTTTGGTTGCCGTTGCAATACCCTTTGCAAACCCTTACCACTCACGTAGTACACTTTTTTTTATCCGTAGCCGAGATCCCTGTTTATAAGAGTGGTTATTTTCTAAATCTTCCAAACGGCGCGTTTGAAGTGGCTCCCGGTTGTAGCGGTTTAAGATATTTTCTAGTGGCGCTATACATTGGCTGCCTGCTTGCGTTCATCTACTATCGATCTAATATTAAAAGAGTTATTGTTCTTGCGGTTGCCGTTTTATTAGCTGTAACAGCTAATATTTTACGGGTTTTTACCGTTGTCGTTTTCGGTTATCTTACCGACATGCAGCACCATTTAGTACACTCGCACCAGAACCTTGGATGGTTTATATTCGCAATCATCATTACACCTTTAATTTATATTGCATCGAGATATTCAGACATGCAAAACAGGCATGACGATGCCTGACCTATCATTATTCATGCCTCTAAAGAAACATCTCTCCGGCGAAAAGTTTAAGCATATAGCTGTTCTAATAGGTATACTTTGCCTGCTCGCCGCCCCTTTATTACTAACGGTAAACGATACCGACTTAGCGGATTCACCCAACTCATCAACTAACCTAGAGTTGCCGATCATTGACGGCGACTGGTTTGGCCCCTACCCGGTAATGGATAACTGGCAACCGAAAATGATTGGTGCGGACCTAGAGGCCGTTAGAGCATACAAGTCTAATCAATTCGCTCCCATCTCATTGTATATTGGCTATTATTTTACTGAAGCCCAGAGCAAGGAACTGATTAATATTAATAACGACATTGTTGATGGTATCAATTGGCACCGAGCATATATCGATGAAGATATACCAAAAACAAATCGCGCACCCATTATCGAAACGGTTATTAAATCAGCGGACAACAACTTTCGTATCGTTTGGCACTGGTACAGAATAGCCGGCCGTACAACAAGCAATCATTTGTCTGCAAAGTTACTGAGGATATGGGATATCATTACAGAAAATAAAGGCAGTGCAATTGTCTCTATCTCCACCACTTACAATAACGACATAAAAGCATCGAGAGAATCATTAATGACGTTTCGTGAAGAATATGAAAACAACATCAATGCAGTCCTAGACGATTTTCGCTAAGGTATATTATAAAGACCGCTTATAAGCTCGCCCATATTTTAGCTTTTAAAATTAACTGTATCTCGTCATAAGGCAAGTTCGCATCAATGATTTCTACTGTATCGGTTTTAACTATTGAATTTACCGCCTCAGCTTTCTTCTTATGCGTCTCATAATCCAGATCATTTTTACGATTTCGCAACTCCTCCAATGCAACCTTAAGTACATAAATCCGGTCCGGCTTGGCAATTCTGTTATAATTCTCCCTTTCTAAATCCGCCATGTACTTATTAACGCCGGCACCATTGTATTTTATTCTAGGTCCATCCATCGGCTCAGACATAGAATAAAAAGACTCTAATGGAAAACGGTCCGATATTACAACACTTCCCCCGACTTTCTCACTATGGATTGTTTTAGATAACTTATACCTGGACCACGAAAGATAGAGCCATAACACGTTCTGAAACCACAAAGCCAAGGAACTTAAATGCAGCTTTCTCACAAACCGAATAAGGTAAGAATAGAGCATCAGGGAATTTGATTTCGGGATCCCGTAATAATGATTTTTCACAGACAATTTCCATGACAGCCATTTTGTTAGATCTTTTACATGGCTTGACTTACCGGACCCATCAGCTCCCACAAGAGAAATGGAAATCCCACCCGCAGGCATTGTCTTTTTTTTACTTGAAAGAACACACCTCAACAGCCGATTTTCTTTTAATGCATGTTTATAGTAATTTAGAACTGTTTTTAAACCAGTCTCTCTTCTATATCCCTTTAAAGCGGTGATGATTGCAGTTCTATAGCTTATAACATTAAAAACCGATAACTTGTTATCAGTGAATTTATCAATAAAAGCACTAAATAAGCCGGGATCGATCGGCAGTCCAATATCCTTTATAACCTTATCCAAAACAGCCTGTTCACTCTCTGCTATTAACTCCGCAAACTCGTTCTCTATATCAGATGGAAATGGTGTATATATTTTTCCCTGAAGATTCCTTATAAAATGTTTTATCAGTGACAATGAATCAACCTTCATATGCGCCCTTATGACAAGAAGGGCTAATTCAATTTCAGCGCTGGGTATATATACATTATACTTTAATCTGGTATTGGCTAAAAAATATTTCTCTATTGGAAGATGGTGGTTTTTGATGTACTTCTGACCAAGCACCAAATTGTAGTGGACATGGAGATGTGCTAATCGACCTGATTCTTGATCAAACCCTAAGTAATCATACAACCCTGGAAACCTCTTGTCGGCGGGTGATAGGATTTCCTTGAAATCAAGCTTCCGCAGCCCATCTTTAAATTCCGATGCATTATCTCTCTCCACCAGCAAATCCAAGTCGGTCTTTCCTGAAAGAGCCTTATCCAGATGCGAGTTACTTTTCCAATGACAGTATTTGATTTCCTGCTTATTTAAAAGCACAAACAAATCATCGCAAATTTTTAGCATTGATAATGACTTCAGTAAATATTGATAGTGGCCATAAGAGAAGGCGCTTAATGTTTAACCAACTGCACCAAGCGATTACGGGCCGGCAATATATATTCGCAAACAAAGCGCTTGAATTTAGTAAACGGAAAATATTTACGAACCGGCCCTTTAAAATGAAATATTTTTATATTGGAACTAAACCCTTCATCAAAATAATAGTAATTGTAAATTTCCCCAGGAAAAAATTTAATTCGCAAACCATCCTTAACAATAATACTGTATTCCTCCGGTAGCTCATTTGGGCACACCAAACTGTTTAGCGCCATTTGGTCATTTCCCAGTTCATCAGTTGTCTCTATCCAGGCATCTAAAAAATCAAAAGTTGCATTGGTCGGATAAAAGAAGATAACACCTGCGTTTACATACTTTACTATATCCTTGTGTTCTTCATACCATTCACCTTCCATTTCAGATTTCTTTCTTAGCGTAACACCCAAATCATAATCGTCACTTTCAATTTCATCTATACTGCCATTTAAGGTCGCATCTCCGTCAAGGTAGACAGTCAACTCTCTATCCAGCAACATGCTGTCTTTCACCATCTCCGGCTTAAATAGCGATTTAGACTTATACCCCTTTTTAGGCTCATTGGTGTAATACCCGTTTGTTGAAAAGTTCTCATCGGTAACCGAGAAAGGTTTACCTATACCCAAGGTTCCAAGATCATATACGACGGGCTTATAGCCAAATTCCGTTGCCTGATTGATCGTGTTTTCTATGACCTTTCTGAAACTGAAATTTTTATAAACTTTTCCATGATCATCTCTTGAAATATCTTTGTTTGCCGCGGTTAAAATAATCACTTTTCGTCCCTTTATTTTACAGGATAAGATTAAACAATTTTCTTATACAGCTTGGTATACTTTTCCGCCATTTTAACTGCTGAATAGTTCTCTTCGATAAATGTCCTGCCATTGCGTTTATATCTATTGACCAATTCCGAATCATTTTGAAGCTCTACTATTTTATCAGCCAAATCATTATAGTCATCTACTTGCACAAGAGAGCCGGTTTCTTTGTCTGATATTAATTTTTTGCACCCTGGTATGTTACTTGCGATCACAGGAACCATGGTAGCCATCGACTCCATTACACATCTTGGAGTACCTTCAGATCTCGATGGTAATACAAATACATTGAACAGTCTTAGAAGGGATACCCGATCTTCTCTGTAACCAAAGAACCTTACTCGATCTTCGATTTCAAGGCTTTCGGCAAGCATAATCAGTTCGTCCCTTTTATCACCCACGCCTACAATCGCAAGTTTCCAGTTCGCTTTCCCATGGCGGGCCACCGCTTTCAGGAGCGTGCTCAGGCCTTTGCCCTCTACAAGCCGTCCTATGTAGCCGAGAAGGAAGGAGTTTCCTTTCCATATTAATAACTCATCGGACAAAACATTGTCTCGATCAAGCTCATCTATATCAACACCATTATTGATCACATCCAGCTTTTTACTTAGCAACGGCATTTTTGCAAGTGATCTTCTCATCGTATCGGAGAGGATCACAACCCGATCGAAAAAGTAAAACGCCAGTCTATCGATTATTTCATAGATCAGCAGTTTAAGATCCGGATTCTTTGTCCAGCCATGTGGCGTGGTGATGATCCTACAGTTAGTTCCGTTGACGGCAAGAAGCCCAATAATATCTGTTTTATACCCATGAGTGTGAAGTATGTCGACACCCTCCTCGACAATTACCTTTCTTAATTGCTTGATAGCCGAAATGCCCGATTGGCCGGATGAGTCAATGATATATGATTTTATTTTTCTTTTCTCCGCCTCAACGCATAGTGGAATTTCCGAATCAGAGGCATCACGAATGGAGGCAACAAGCGATTCTACCGCCTCTTTTTCCAGATGGTTTATCAATGCCAATATCCATCGCTCCGCTCCATAAAGGCCATTAGAACTCCCAAGCTGGAGTACTCTTATCTTCTTCTTGTTATTCGCTGAATACATATACGCTAAGATGCAGTATTATACATTAATTATCTTTAAAAACAGGCTTATTTACCAAGTATTTATGTTTTTTAAAGTAGTACAGGAGCCCTTTGATATGCTCGTATGCGGCTTTATTGAATTTAAAGTTACGTGAAATTTCCTGGGCGTCGTGAACTGCCGTAACATCATTGACATAATAGATACGATATCCATATTTCCATATTCTCAAGCAATAGTCGACATCCTCAGGAGCGTAAAAGATTTTTTCATCCAAAAAACCGACCTCATCAAGCAGTTGTCTTCTAAATAACCAAAAGGCGGATATTGCATAGTCCACCGGACTGTATGCGACGCCGGCTTCATTCGGCGACTCTTTCTCTTTATCTATCAGTTTGAGAAAAAAATATCGGGATATTTTTGAAATAAGCGTGGGGAAATTATCTGTCGATTTCTGAAAGCCACCGTTTCCGTAAACTAATCTTGGTACAACCAAGCCTGCATTTTTATCAGACTCAAGCACAGACATCAGCCGCTGCATGACTCCGTCTTTCAAAATAACATCCGAATCCATCACACAAATAAATTTACCAGACGCCTGTCTTAGTCCGCAATTCCTTGAGTAGGTGGTTCCGGTATTCCGGTTAAAGCCAATATATTTTATTTGGGATGGATGATTCTCCTTGTATCCTTCGATAATTTCATTTGTCTTATCTGTTGAGCCATTATCTATAATATAGACTTCGTATTTAATTTCTCTTTTTCCAAGACAATTAATAATTGATGTCAGGCATTCGGAGATATACTTTTCCGAGTTCCAGGTTAAAATTATGAAGCTTAGATCCATATATATATACACCTGCTCTACAAGCTAATGTACTTTCTAATCACCGGTCCGACAAAATTTGTGAAGGCCACGGGTAGATGAGACCATATTCTCTCAACAAACGCTCTCTTCCGGTAGTTAATGCCAGATGACTTTTCATAATGCCCATTATTCAAGCTTATCTCGTGCCAGAATAGCTCTTGCTTGGTTGCCCCCCATTGTTCCTTGAATTTGAAAGTACCACCCTGCGGGCTACACCTACCGAAGTCAAATGAATTGTAGCCATGGTCACTGCAATATTTCAGGATATTCCAATATAACAGCATATTCGGGGATAGTTTGTTGTATTTTCTTATCGTTGACGCCCATGGAATACAAACAATATGATCAGTTAATAATATTATTGCAGAAGCAATTGTGTCTCCATGATTATCTCTGACTAATGCAATTTTAACACTATCACCATATCCGTTAATAATACTATTGAACCATTTTTTTGAATGTGCGGGCGAACCTAAATCCCGCATATTAATAGCCCAAACCCGATAAAATTCGTCTATCTCTGTTTTCCCGCCCCAAAGAAAGGTTAGATCATTCCTCTCCGCTTTCCTGATTTGACTCCGTAATTTAGACTTAAAACCATCCCAGGTCTTTTGGGAATCATCACTCAACGGAAGTATCATGCTAACTTTATCAGTTATTATATTAACAGGATATGCACCATCTTCTAAATGGTTATATTTATATGTCGACCTTATTTCCACTCTATTTGCATTCAACTCATTCCCAAGCCTGACCGCCTCGTCAAGCAGTAGATCTCTAACCCGACTCTCACCTGAGACAACACCGCCATAATCGCAAAATGGTAAAGATACGAGACTACTGCCAAGGAAAGGGATTTTTATTAAGGCCAATGGCAAGGCCCCGACCATTTTTTTATTTTCCAGGGCAAGTAGATAATACGTTTGATGTCCATAGGCCTTTTCAAGGGCCTTTTTCCAACAGAACAAGAGGTAAGGTGATGACTCAGCCCTATTAATAATGAACTCATCCCATATCTCCCACTCATCATCATTGGCGACCTTTATCTCCATTTTTATTTCAGCGCTGTTATATTGAATTGTTAAATGAGGTGAACCTGAAGGCTCTTAGTAAATTTTCAAAGCGACTTTCGGTTTTGTGTAAATTTAAATAATGCCTAAACCCAGATAACCTTTTAGCCCCGTGTATCGTCGGCTGACCTGGATCAAACTCCCAAGGGTGCAGGTAGAATACAAACGACTTGTTCTCCTTACTGTTTATTCTGCCTAACAGCTTTTCAGTTATAGAATAAGGGAAGAATCGAAAATATCCACCACCGGATACAGGTATCTTCACCCCCCCAACCAGCGCAGTTGAAATCGGAAACTCAATTAAATCAGTACCTTCCATCTTATACATAAAACGGGGTGAGTCGATATTACCATACCGATCATGACTTATTGGAAATATGCTTGAATCATATACAAAACCAAGCTCCTGCAAAATCTCAAACGCCCATAATGAATTTTTATCGATTGAGTAACTAGGCGCTCGATAGCCTTTTACAGCTTCGCCTGTTATTTGCTCAAGTATATCCTTCGCTTTTTGGGTATCTTCATAAAACTCATCGGGATTGAGGTTGTAAACAAGCCTGTGAAGGTAGCTATGGCAAGCTACTTCATGCCCACTGCTGGAAATCATTTGCACCAATTCAGGGTGCTTTTCCGCGATCCAGCCAAGCACGAAAAAAGTTGCCTTCGTATCATACCTTGCCAACAGAGCAAGTATAATTTTTGTATTTTTTACTACTCTGGATTCATAATTAACCCAATCATCTCTCTTAATCAGGTCATCAAAAGCCGATACTTGATAATAATCCTCGACATCAATTGTGAGATAATTTCTAATCATAGTTCAATATATACTGTTTTTTCAGGTGAATTCCCCAGTGAATTAGTTAAAAAAACACTTTCATATATGCATTACAATTCGAATTTCTGCAAAGCTCCAAATATAAGTCCGTTAAAAAGTAGTCCCCTGGATATCTCGGAATCAGCAAATAGTTTTGACACCTGTCAAATGATTTATTTTCAGTAGTAAATGCGTATTTAAAACCGGCTTTCTTCACCACATCCAATGCCCCCTGGTCCGCCTTCCCTTGTGGATAAGAAAAATTTTCCACAACACTACCCGTAATAGACTTAATAATATCCAGAGATTTATTAATATCTTCCTTTAAGTCATCCGGCGCCTTTGCGCACATATCAATATGCCCGTGGGTATGGCTGCCAAGCGTAACAAGGCCTGAGCTAAACACCTTTGACAAGTCATCCATCGTCATAACATGTTTTTCTTGGTAGGATTTTGAAGAGATTTCATCAGATAATTTACCTCCCAAATACTTTGTCGGCACAAAAAGCAAGCAGGGTATACCGTATTTAATGAGGATATCGTATACGTATTCAGAGAAAGAGATGAATGCATCATCAAAAGTTAATAATATTCTCTTATGATCGGGCAGTTCTTCAGCACTTGAAGCAAATACATACCCCTTGTCTAGAAAATAGTTAATTTGATATTCAAAATATTTCGGAGTAATACCCGCCTCTGGCGCAACATTGTGATAATTAAGCACAAACGACCGCTGGTCATAATTACCGGCAAATAGAAATAATCTGACCGCCGCTTTTTTTATGGCGTCTTTAATCATATTGTGAAGGCGCTAGCCCGGATATTTCACCCGGCCACTGATATTGCGCATTAACCTTTTGATTTAACATGTAATATTTAGAATATTAGCAAATTGCGGAGTATTGCCGGACAATCCAGACACCTATCACACGTCTTCATCATTTTCAATAAAGTGCCAATTTTCTCTGTCTCTAATTGTTTCTGCAAGCACAGCTTGATCTCCCATATAGCCTAATAAAGGTGCTTTATCATTAGTCAACAAGAAATTATGCCTCCTTAAAAGGTCAACTATTTTAGCGCTGCCAAAATAAACGAGTGATACCGCCTCAATTTCTTTCTTTAGACAAAAAGTGAACTCTCTTAGTATGTTGCTCATATTTTTGCCAGGTTCTGTAAATAAAAAATCAGCTATATAGGTTCTATTCTCTCTATCATACGAAACTATATATGCAAGTATTTCTTTTCTATCGCTTGTCGTCAATGCCAGAATATTATATTGCCTACTCGGATTATTGATAAATCTCCAGTTCATATACTCCGACTCTCTATTTTCTATGACTGGAAATTGCGATTTTGTTTTCTCCCAAAAAAAATCGAATCTCTTATCAAAGAAAGTCAACTTTTCAAACTCACAGCCTTTGGGAGTATAGCGAATTAATTGTTTTGATTTGATTTTAAGCAAAATATCAAGCGGGTAGGAAATGATTTTTGCGAGAACCCCGTTGCTGACTCGCTGTTGAACGAAACTAATTGTTTTTACAGGCTTTGTCAGCCAAAGATTATGCCCTATCAAAGCGTATCCGGCACGCTTCATGACCAAGCGGGATTTATCATTCGGTATCGTATAGAGAAAGTTGTATTTCAGACCTGAGAACGACTCAATAATATTTTTTTGTAGCGACAGCGCAGGTCCCAGTGTTCTATGCTCCTCGCTGAGCGAATAATCGCCAAGAATCCCACCAAGTAAATCCTGACCAAGTACGGATATTTTTCTAGGGAAAACAGATAATGCTCCTACCGGAACCTCTTCGCTATCGACATGAGTTAACCAAACATCCGCCTTCCCATCAGGGTTTACTATATATTTCCAATTGTATCTATCTCCGGATAATGGGGAGAGGTTCCTCGAGCACAGCGCGATTACATCGTCTTTGTTATATTCCGAGTCAGCCTTTGTGATACTATAAGCCATTGGATTGAAGAAGCTTACCTTGCAACTAAGCTAATTAACATCCAGAAACAGGCACTCTGGGGATGTTTCAGGAACGGAATCGAAAATATCATTATCCAACTCCTCTGTTTTCGTAAAGCATATCGCCTTCGGTAATGGCGGTAAATCCCGTGCCGTGCCATCGACAACCGCTTCAGGAAGGACAGAAGCGATATTCCGCTTATCCTATATGAGGTAATTAATGAAACAAGATATCAGAATAGCAGATATCCGGAAATGTCGCCATAATAATGACCTTTCTTTCCTTGTATTTTCAGATGACTGGGGAGAGCACCCATCGAGCTGCCAACATATTTTCAAACAAATAACAAAAAAACACCCTGTTCTCTGGGTTAACACCATTGGCACTCGAAATCCAAAACTTAATATTTACGACCTAAAGAAGGCATTGATAAAAATAAAAAAAATGCTTTTCATGAGACGAACTAAAAATACGCACAATGACAATAATCCGACTGTCATTCAACCCATCATGCTCCCTTTTTTCTCATTACCGGGTATAAAATCGTTTAATAAATACAGCCTACAAAAAGCCGTCAGTAACAGCATGAAAAAAAATGCAATAAACAATCCTATAATGGTTATTACAGCGCCTAATGCGCATGAATACATAGGGAGTTTCGGTGAAAAATGCTCAGTATATTATTGTGTCGATGATTACTCGGAATGGCCGGGATTAAATCAGGAGGAAGTAGTGAAAATGGAATCGGCGTTAATTCAAAAGTGCAATATATTTTTTGCGACATCCGATCTGCTATATAACAAAATTTCTAAAACAAATAAGAAGGTGAAATTACTGACCCATGGCGTGGATTTAGAGTTTTATTCAAAAAAAAACCTGCCGACCCATGAACTGTTAAAAGATATTCCCCGGCCACAGGTGGGATATTTCGGTTTATTTGACGATAGAAGTGACAAGGAATTAATAAAATCACTATCTCTGAAAATGCCCGATATTTCCTTCATTATAACCGGCAGTATAGATACCGATATTCGGGATCTTAGATCGATTAGTAATATTCATTTCACCGGCAGCGTACCCTATAAGGAATTACCACAAATAATCAGCAGTTGGGATATATGCATGTTGCCGTATAGAATTAACGAGCTTACTAATGCTATACAGCCATTGAAAATCAAAGAATATTTAGCTTCCGGCAAGCCGATTATAAGCACTCCCATCAAAGAGGTTAAGGCTTTGGAGAAATATGTTCACCTCGCCGAAACGCCAGACCACTGGAGAAAGACGATTCAAAAAATTCTGCGGACAGGCCCTGACGACAAAGCCCTAAATCGCAATGACTTTCTAAAACCGGAGTCATGGGAAAGAAAAGCCGACTACTTTCTGGAAATCTGTACGGAATTCGTCAGCAGGCATGATCTTTAAGGTGTATATTGCCGATAATTCTGCTACATTCGGGAAGCTGGGAAGGCGTCTGCCATGCAATACGGGAAATGCCTTTGCAGCGCGGCCCCCCCCGCTGGGACAAATCGATTTGTGACAAGAATCACTGGCCTCCTGAAGAGAATAAGCTATATATATATAGCAGTCGACAATATTCGTGTGGTGTCTCATACTGAGTTGATAATACAGTATGAGGCGCCGCACGAGTTTAGCAGGAACCTCTCAACCACCCAGATAGCCTAGCACTATCTGTGTATAAACCAGGTCTATAACGATGTCAAATTTAATTAAGGTGCTTGTAATGCTCGCGCTGAGCATGATGCTCGGCCATGCAGTCGGTGCAATCCCTGCGTTCCCCAGCGCCGAGGGATTGGGTGCAAATAGCGTGGGCGGCAGGGGAGGAGAGATCGTCAAAGTCACCAACCTCAACGACAGCGGAGCCGGCAGCTTTAGGGATGCCGTCACCAGGAGTGGCCCGCGCATCGTTGTGTTTGATGTTTCAGGTATCATCAACTTAAACACAAACCTGACAATAAGCCAGCCTTACATCACCATCGCGGGGCAGACATCGCCCGGCGGGATTTTGATTACCGGTCGAACAACGACCATCAATACCCATGATGTCATCATACAATACATGAGATTTCGGGTGGGATCGCATAATATCGCCGATGCTGAAAAACACGATACTATCCAGGTGCTGGGCAAGGACTGGGCGCCAAATTCCGCTTATAACATCATTTTCGATCACTGCTCTATCGGTTGGGGCATTGATGAGAATATGAGTCTCACCGGCGGGGTCACGAATACAACTGTCCAGTGGTCCATCATCGCAGAGGGCTTAAGCCGTGCCGGCCATCCGAAAGGCGAACATAGTAAGGGCTTATTTATTGCAGGAGAGCGGCTAGCAAGCAGTGTGTCAATTCACCATAACTACATTGCACACAATACTGACCGGAATCCGCTGATCAGCTCACCCAGCGGTACGGATATGCTGGTGGACGTAGTGAATAATGTCGTCTATAACTGGAAAGGTGGCCTTTCGCCGCTTGGAGATGGGGAAACCCGGATCAATTGGGTTCATAACTTCGCTAAACAGGGCGCCAGTTCAAATGCCTATTCTTATGAGGTTACTCACAGAACAAGCGCTACAGCCGCCGGCTACCTTTACGTAGAAGGCAACATCGGATCTACCAGGCTCTCACAGTCTGACGACCAGTGGAATGTCGGCCACCATTGGATGAACGAAGCCTTACCAACAACATGGAGAAGGAACACTCCCTGGCCACTCACAAATAGTATTTCCACCACTCAAATGTCGCATGCTTATGCTGTACAGATGCTTAATAACGTAGGCGCGACCAAACCCAGTCGTGACAGCATCGATTCAAGGGTTGTCAACAGTTTTGCGGCCTCTACCGGTAGCATAATCGATAATGTCTCTTATCCTCGTGACTACCCTGTTTATCCCAATAATCAGAAGGCGGCCGATTCCGACAATGATGGCATGGCGGATAGTTGGGAGATACAGAACGGTCTTAAGACCTCACTCAATGACGCATCCTTAGACAAGGATTGTGATGGTTATAGCAATATTGAGGAATATCTCCATTCCCTGGCTGGATACCCGGATACCGCAGGCACTTGTAATACCGCGGCACCTTCTCCACCGACTATTCCACAATAAACCATAAACAGTTCCTAACAACTTGGAAGAACAGTGACGAACCCCGGTATTTATTACCGGGGTTCGTCATATATAGGTTGTAGTCGCCGGTTTCCGCTATACACGGGCTCGTGTATTTATATTTTTTTTGCCACTGATTTTGCAATTTTTTCGGTAAGCATGCCGAGTGTTTCCTTGTAGTCTCCGCTATTATTGACAGTTATTAGTTCACAATGACTGTTTTTTGACAGGTAATCCACTATATATAAGACATGCTGTTCCAGTCTATTTAAAAAATCACGAATTATATCGGAATTCGCGTTCCTCAAACGGGAGGTCAACCCACCGGGCCTTGAGAGCATTCGATGATAACATGTATCAATATCAGCGTTGATATAAATCAATAGTTCAGGAAAGGGTATATTCTTCATATATAATTTAATATGCTCATAATCTATATCTGACCCTAATTCCGTATTTACAAACATAAATGATTTCTGCACAAATCCTTCTTCGAAAATAATTAATGATCCGGTAGTCTGCAGACTACCGATGCTTGTCCATATAGAACCAAGTTCGAGTATACTGGCAATCATGACTTTCCTATCTTCTTCAGGCATATTTTCAAATGCGGTTGAAGATATAAAGGCTTTAATTATATCGACGCTGTTAGCTATAAATTCATTTTGCGCATCGAATTGCATGAGTGATCTGTTCACGAATTTCTTGCACAGCCTTTTTGACAGGCTGTTCGGTAACAGATTCAGGGGAAGACGGAACGCCCTGTCCATCTTTAATTTTGAAACACTATGAAATGCATCTTCAAAAGACAGATACACACCTTCATCAATCCGCTTAAGGTTTTTTACCAAATCACTTCTAAGTGTTGTCTTGCCAACACCTGGAAGCCCTAAAAATTCGGCATGCACAATTGCTTTCCTCTCCTCTTAATGCTGAACTGCTTACCGGGCAGTAACAGCGCTGAGTATTGGTCACGGGTAGATTATCTTACTACCGTATCCCAGTCTGTTGAGTGTTTCGACATCAGAAAAACTTTCAGACCTTTGTTGAAAAAGAGCTGAATCGCAAATGCGATGATTACGCCATAGATACCATAAAGCCGGCCGAACCCGAATGCGGAAAGCAAATAGATTGAATTTGTAAAAAGCAAGAGATAGACACTATATTTTGCGAACCCTGCCGCAATAAACAGTGAGTTTATAGGTACTGTAATAAAGCTCAGGACATAAAAAACAATCATAAGATATAGCGCAGCGATCGATTGTGTATACTCAACCCCGAAAAAGCGTTCAATTATGCTATTCGATGCAACAATAAAAACTACTCCCATGGCAATACCGACCAACGACAGCAACTTCATCGCTTTCTTGGTAATATTTACACTCTCTCCACTATTACTTTTCCCGATAAGCTTTGTGAACTCAGGGTAGAGGGCTTGGTTTACAGGCTCACCAATACGGTTTATCAGTCCGGCAAATTCCTTATATACTTTATAAATACCGAGTGTAGCCATTGGCATTACCGCACTTATGATGATCATATCAAAGTGCCGAACCGGTATTCTTATTATAGTCCGAAGATTGGTCCACCAAAGAAAACGAATTTGATCTTTGTTAATCTTTAATTTTCTTATCCACCAGTATCCACCATAATTAGTACCCAATAGCTTCATACTGTATAATATCAAAGTAATGTTGGTCAGCGCCTCTATAGTCAAGTAAATGTAAATATACGATACAAAAGCTTGTTCTGCAGACCTGGCTATCAATATAGCGATCAGCTTTAATAACGCCATCGCGACAAATACTTTCGAAATAACGGAAAACTTATTAAAAAATCTCGGTATTCCTATGGTAAAAGTAGTAATATTGAATAGTATTGTTACACTATATATCGCTATATATTCGACGTATGAATTATTCCAGTCAAATAATTGTGCTGTTGACAATGCCAACGTATAGGCCAATGAAAATGCAATTATGGCGCTTGCCACATCAAGGAACATATTGGTGAAAATAATATCCTTGACGGTAAACGATTTATTCTGCGTATTTCCATATTTTATCATCGATTCCCATGTTTGTATGTTGAATAAATCGTTATATATTAAAGCATAAGTTTGGCATAGAACAATAACCGCCAAAAATTCCGGGCCAATCTGGTTGGCCATCAGCGTAAAGGAAATAAGGTTCAGCACAGAGGCCGTCGAGTTTCCCGCTAAAATAACGGTCGAATTTTTTACTACCCTATCAATTATGCTGCCTGAAGCTTTTGATGAAAGTAGTTTCTTAATGGCTTTCATAGACAAATCAATACATCAATCAATAATATTTGGCTGTTGGTTAAGGCAGCTCGCCTTCTTAAAGCCATAATAATCCAGGCTCTTGCCCCTTTTCCAAAATCGTCTGATCAGCATCTCATTGGTTAAATGGAATCTATTTCCATCACACGGGTAAATGATAATGTCCCCTCTTCCTTGTTTCTTATTTTCCTCAAGCAGGCTTGTTAAATTTTTATCAATCGAAAACAGCGCTTCTTTCCATTTAGCATGATCAACGTCCAGCTCAGATTCAAGCAAGTCGGAAACCACCACAATAATATCTCCGCAGGAATCGACGATATCCACTAACCTGGGAGGTAGATGACTGTTAGGAATATTAGCAAGCCTTGCCAGGCCTTTTGCCAGTGATTGCCCGGCATAGACTGAATTATAGGCGCCTTTTACATCCGGCAAACACCCAAAACCGGATATCCAGAGACAGTTTATGGCGATTTCACCTGCTACGTCCTGTTGCTGACTGACATCACTTTGAAAAAAAAGCATTTGTATCTCAGTCAGTATACTACGCCATGTTTGCCCATCGATTCCATCGGGTAGATATTCTTCGATATGGTGACCGGTTGCTGATTCAATACTGGATGTTTTTTTTAAATCAGGACATTTCGCAATCCTCAAATACCATTCCGTTTGCGATTTAGCGATGAGGAAAAGACCGTCATCCTCAAAATGCGCATTAAAAAGCGCAACCAGTCGCTCCGCTTCAGCTTGCTGAACATCTGAGCGCTCCAATCCAAATAACAGCAACCTGTCCCTATCCGCCAATAGATGCGCGGGGGTGGCGGATGCCCAACAGGCATCACCGGGATCACCACCTGCTCCATAGTATGAAACCGCCCCTACCGGCAGGTCGCGGTGCGCATCCGCCCTTACCCCAAAGAGGTTGAACAATGTCTCTGCCAGGTCGTCCCCATGAAACCTTTCATGATTCGCTCGGGCCAACGCCTTCTCCAAAGTCTTTGGTCGAATTGCGCCGCCATCAATTTGCTTCGTAGCTACCGGCCAGAACAAGCCCGGTAACAGTAGATGTAATCTGCTCCTACCAACCATGGGAGGTAACAGTCAACATAGTGCCTCTTCAGAGAACATCAATTCACCGCCATGTTATCAAGGATAGCGCGTTTTACGGCATCAAGTTCAGCATTTATGGTAATGACAGGTGATGTCGATTGCTGAATTGCCGTATCGGGATCCTTCAGCCCGTTTCCAGTCAAGGTGCATACAATGCTTGATCCTTCCGGGATCTTGCCGGCGTTGATATCACGCATGGCGCCGGCCAGTGAAGCAGCCGATGCCGGCTCACAAAAGATCCCTTCGCTCTCCGCAAGCAGCTTTTGCGCAGCTAGAATCACTTCGTCCGTACATTCGTCAAACCAGCCTGTGGATTCCTCTTGCACTTTCCAAGCCTGTGCCCATGACTGGGGATTGCCGATACGGATCGCGGTCGCCAACGTATCCGGATTTTTCACCGGACCGCCACGCATAAAGGGGGCTGAACCCGATGCCTGGTACCCCACCATTTTCGGCCGTTTGCCCGTGATCGCGCCGCCGGCAAATTTGCATTTTCCGCCACAATAGGCACAGGCATCGGTCAGATGATCATTCGTGGAACAGGTATATTCACAGTAACCAATCCAATGTGCCGTGATATTCCCCGCATTACCCACCGGGAGGCAATGGTAGTCCGGTGCGTGACCCAACTCCTCGACAATCTCGAAGGCTGCGGTCTTTTGCCCTTGAAGGCGGTATGGGTTGATCGAATTGACGATGGTAACCGGCGTATGCTCGGCAACATCTTTTACCAACTGCATACCATCGTCAAAGTTACCTTTTATCTGGATAGTGATTGCTCCATACATCATAGCCTGAGCCAATTTGCCCATCGCTATCTTACCGTCCGGGATTACCACGAACGCTGTAATACCGGCCCTGGCCGCATAGGCCGCTGCCGCAGCCGACGTATTACCCGTGGATGCACAGATAATGGCTTCGCTGCCCTCTTCCACGGCCTTGGTGACGGCCATGGTCATACCGCGATCCTTGAATGAACCGGTCGGATTCAATCCCTCGTATTTCACGTAGATGTCAACATCCTTACCGAGTTGCCTTGGGATGTTATGCAGCCGTATAAGTGGGGTGTTACCCTCACTCAGACTGATGACACGAGTGTCATCATGAACGGGAAGCCTGTCACGGTACCGATCGATCAATCCTGTGTAGCGGGGTCGGAATGGCATGTTAAAAAACCTCAAATAAACTCATTTCAGCGTGTCTCTATACAATGTGTGTGATGCGGATGCGCTGACAGTGAATCAATCAGTCGTCAAGGCGCTCCACACGAATGCGCATCACTTGTCCGAAAACACTATCCAACCGCTCAATCGCGGCAATCGCCACATTGAGCTGCTTTTCCATTACCTTTTGGGTAAGCATGACCAGTGGCAAGAAACTGTCGTCTTCGGTAGGCTCTTTTTGTTGAATCGCTTCAATACTGATCCCTGACTCGGCCAAAATACTGGCTATCCTTGCAACCACACCCGGTTTATCCGCAACCTGCATGCGCAGATAGAAGGCCGACTCGACCTCTTCAATCGGGAGAATCGGTATGTCGTCGAGTTCTCCCGGCTGGAAGGCCAAATGAGGCACTCTGTTTTCAGGATCGGTGGTGAGGGTCCGCACGACATCGACCACATCCGCCAGCACAGCGGATGCGGTGGGTTCAGAGCCGGCTCCCGCACCATAATACAAGGTCGGCCCTACCGCGTCGCCTTTTACCAATACGGCATTCATCACCCCGTCCACATTGGCAATCAAACGCTGGTAGGGAACCATGGTCGGATGCACACGCATTTCAATACCGGCATCCGTCTTTCTGGTTATACCGAGGTGTTTGATGCGATAGCCGAACTGGTTTGCATACTCAACATCCTGCGGCTCTATCTTAGTAATGCCTTCCGTGTAGGTCTTTTCAAACTGCAGCGGAATACCAAATGCAATTGAGCCGAGAATGGTCAGTTTGTGGGCAGCGTCTATGCCTTCGACATCGAATGTGGGATCTGCTTCGGCATAACCCAACGCCTGGGCCTCTTTCAGCACGTCGGTAAATTCACGTCCCTTGTCACGCATCTCGGTGAGAATGAAATTGCCGGTTCCATTGATAATGCCTGCGATCCACTCAATACGGTTAGCCGCCAATCCCTCGCGCACCGCTTTGATAATCGGGATGCCTCCTGCCACCGCGGCCTCAAAGGCGACCATCACACCTCTCTTCTGCGCTGCGGCGAATATCTCGTTGCCGTACATGGCGATCAACGCCTTGTTGGCGGTCACCACATGCTTGCCGTTGTCGATCGCTTTCAAAACCAACTCGCGGGCCGGTGAGTAACCGCCGATCAGTTCGATGATGATCTCAAGGTCCGGGTTCTCCACCACAGAGAAGGCGTCATCCGTGACCTCGACACGCTCGAGACCACTGAGGCTGCTCGGATCATAAGCCTTGGCTGCCGCCTGGGCAATCCGGATGCCGCGCCCTGCCCTGCGCGCGATTTCATCGGCGTTGCGGGTCAAAACATTGAGTGTGCCGCCGCCCACGGTGCCGAGTCCCAACAGACCAACTTTGACTGGATTCAAGGTAAAATTCTCCTGCTGTTAATTGCGCTATGTCCTAGGGCCTGTTAACACTAATTTGATAGCCACTGCCAAGGCCCTGTTTTTGTCCAGCAAGGCAGAAGGAGCGCCGTGTAGCCGGGTCTACATAAGCGACTGATAACGCCGCTGGGCGAAAACAGGGCCTT
>JAHXHR010000006.1 GCA_025656505.1 Candidatus Thiodiazotropha sp. (ex Epidulcina cf. delphinae)
GTGCATCCCTGCACGGCGCACAACGACGCGGAATAGTTGTTCTATTCCAAGGCGTTGTAACGCAGCCATGCGCCGCCACAAGCGTACTATTTACGGCGTAACGCTGCTCATGAGTATTCCCAGCGCTGCTGCTGTCCTGTCACCCTTGATCGATGCCGGTGCAACCTTGGCCTTGAAGGCCGGGGAATGATTCCGTCTCTTTCTTCTCATCTTCTGCTTACTCCTGTTCTGTTAGAATATTTGCAGAAGACACTTATAATTCCAGCTAAATTGTCCGACTAATGGGGGTCACCTCTGAATCCGCGTGTTGAGAAAAAAAGAGGTAGCTCATTCCTTTCAAAACAATTGAGGTGGTCGGTCCTTCTGAGTTTGTGGTCAAGAGGCATTCTAGCGACAAAGGCAAGATCGAGGCACAACAGGCCATGGATACAAACGACCCAGAACAACGGCGCACACTGCTGCGACGTCTAAAGGCCCGGTTTGAAAATCGACCGGATACCGAGCACGAGCAATCGCTGGTACGGATAGCCATCGTCCTGTTGGCACTGATCTACCTGAGCGGGGTCTCCCTGTTCGGTGAACCCTCCGAACCGGCTCAACACGGACTGATTATCCTCAGCCTCTTTCTGGTGTTTTCCTTGGTGATGATCGCTGCGATCGCACTCAACCCCGGCGTCTCCATCACCCGACGCGTGATCTGCATGTTCGGCGACATGGGCATGACCACCTACCTCCTCTACTACTACGGGGAGACCATGACGCCCCTCTATATCGTCTATCTCTGGGTCTCCTCCGGGTACGGCCTGCGTTACGGCAACCGCTACCTCGCAGCTTCCACCATCGTGTCTGCCCTCGGATTCTTCCTGGTACTGCGCTACAACGAGGACTGGCGGTCGGACCCCACGACCGGCTGGGGCTTGTGGATTGGCCTCATCGTACTGCCCATGTACATCGCATCGCTGCTGTCCAAGCTCTCCCATGCGCGGGCTGCGGCAGAAGCCAATCAGGCCAAGAGTCGGTTTCTCGCCAACATGAGCCATGAGATCCGCACGCCCATCAACGGGGTGATCGGACCGTTGGAGCTACTCTGCGCCACGCCGCTGGCGGAGAAACAGCGCTCCCTGGTTCATGGGGCTCAGTCCTCGGCCGCTACGTTGCTGCACCTGATCGAGAATGTGCTCGATATCAGCAAGATCGAGGCGGGCCGCATCACCCTCGCATGCGCCCCTTTCGATCTGCACGCCCTGATCAACGGGGTGGTGAGTCTGTTCGATTGCTCGGCCGGCAACAAACAGCTAGTGCTGCAGCGGCGCATCGACCCCGCCTGTCCGTACTGGCTGGTCGGCGATGAATTCCACCTGCGTCAAGTGCTGGTAAACCTGGTCGGCAATGCAGTCAAGTTCACTGAGCGAGGCCGGGTCGAGGTGCGGGTATCGGCCGATCGGGTGGAGCCGGACCGAGCCCGACTGAGGCTCGAGGTGTCCGATACGGGCATCGGTATCTCCGAAGAGGCGCAGGCCTACATCTTCGAGCCGTTTCGCCAGGAAGATGAACGGATCACCCGGCGCTTTGGCGGTACCGGGCTCGGCATGAGCATCGCCAAGCAACTGACCGAACTGATGGGCGGGGAGCTCAGTGTCTCGAGTGTGGTGGGACAGGGGAGCCGATTTGCGCTGGTGTTGGACTGTGCGCGGACAGAGGCGCCGGCCCAGCACCCACCGCTGCATTTCCCCACCGGGGCGCGCGTGATCAGTCGCGACAGCCATCTGATCGGTCGGCTGCGCGACCGGCTGGGTGAGTGGGGCGTCTCGTGCATGATGGACCTGGACGTGACCGGGTCGATGGCTGAAGCTGTAGCGCTGCTCGATGGGCGGGCGCTTCCCCATCCCGCCACCCTACTTGAGGACTATCCGGGGCTGGCAGCAAAGGATCTGGTGTTGCTGATCGACGAGAGCACGCCGGCCTTCGATCCCCAGTCGGCAGGCTACGCCGGGGTGCTGCGCTTGCCGCACGATCAGGAGCAGTTATATACGGTAATGCACAGTTTACAGGCAGCCACCTTCGACAACGGCGCGTCACTGCCGGGCGAGGATCAGTCGTGGACCCAGCCCCTCAAGACCGGTCACATCCTGGTGGCCGAGGACAATCTGACCAATCAGCAGGTGACGCGCAGTTTCCTCGAGCAGGTCGGCCATGCCGTGACGGTGGTCGACGACGGGGAGGCGGCCATTGATGTACTAAAGGCCCAGCGTTTCGATCTGGCCATCGTAGACATGATGATGCCCGGTCACGGGGGACTGGATGTCATCAAGCTCTATCGCCACCCGGAGGGCAATCGGTCGGAGATGCCGTTCATTGTGCTTACCGCCAATGTCAGCGAAGAGGCCAGGGCGGCGTGTGAGGCCCTGGGCGTAAAGTATCTGAGCAAGCCGTTACGCGGGCGAGCCCTACAGGCGGCGGTGCAGGGATTGTTGATGCCGGACGAAGGGGGCAAGACCACCGACCCTGTCCCCTGCGAGCCGACTGGGATGGCGGGCGAGGCGGGAGCGCTGATCGACGAGGCTACCTTTCAGGAGCTGGCGGCGCTGTTGAGCCCGGGCTCCCGCATGGCTGCCCTGGTGGCTGCTTTCTGCCGGGATGCCAAAACCCTGCTGGCCGAGATGGCGCAGGCGGCGCAGGCGGAGGATTGGCTGCGGGTGGCCGATCTCACGCACGGGCTCAAGGGCGCGGCCCTGGGGATCGGCGCCCAGCAACTGGCCCGAGAAGCCCGCACGTTGGAGCAGGAGATGCGGCAGGGGGCGCTACGGGGTCCGAAGGATCCGTTGGTCCGGGTGGAGGCGGCTTATCGGACTGTCCGGACCGTGCTGCAAGCCCGGACCGCCCAACCCCTCGATTCAGGTCGTCTGCCTTAGTTCCGGCGGGGTACTGTAGAATTCCGCAAGAATACGTCACCTTAAAAACGCATCGTTATGGAAAGTGTTGTAATCCATGGCAGGATGGAAAACCAGGGTAGGTATACGCCTTTTGCTTATCGTTACTCTGAAGTTTACTTAAAATCAGTTTAAGCTTACGAATATAAGTAAGTGTCATTGCGGATAGACCCGGAAAATTGAGTCTGGCTTCAAATTTCCCTAAACCGCATAAACCAAAGCAAAATTCCTTCATCTGCGCATTGTTACGCATGGGTCGCTTAGGGAAAACCGGAAAACTTCAGCTTCAAACAGACTGAACAAGCTGAACAAAATCGCATCCTCCGAAAAAGACATTGGAACGATCTATTCAATCCATTCACGTCTCAAAGTTGATCAAGACCAGTAACCTACGGTTTTTTAAAGAATAAAAAAACCGCGAAAAAAATGGCCCACTTCATGCAGCGGTTGGAACCGGATCAGACCGCTTACGCATAACAAAGTTTCCGCGATCTGAATCATCTTTCGGAACACCGATTAAGTAAAACTGACTGGAGGAAATCCAATGGGTGTGCGAGTCACTACAGGGCGTACCCTCCTAGCCGCCGTCGTGGGGTTTGGAGTCGCGCTTAGCGTTCAAGCTGCCGAATATCCGAATATCGGACCACTTCCGCAGCTAAAAATCAATAAAGCAAAAGCAGAACTGGGGAAACGCCTGTTCTTCGATAAACGTCTCTCGGGTGACGCTGCGGTTTCATGCGCCACATGCCATGTGCCGGAAAAAGGGTATGCCGGCAAAGAAGCTCTGTCCCCCGGTTATCCCGGCAACGGCCACTTCCGCAATGCCTCTTCACTGATCAATGCCGCGCACAGAAAAGTGTGGAACTGGGATGGTCGTATCGGAACAAACCTGAATGACATGACCCGTGAGATGCTCACTGAAGACTATACGATGAATATGGATATGCGGATCATGCAAGAGCGCGTCAAGCAGGATCCGGTCTATGTGAAAATGTTCAAGGATGCCGGTTACGGCGAACCCTCAAACGGTTCGGTACGTAAGGCAATCCCTGAATACCTGAAGACCCTGACTTCAACCAACGCCCCCTTTGACAAAGGTAGAATGTCCGCATCGGCAAAACGGGGGATGAAGCTCTTCAAAGGCAAGGCCGGTTGCATCCGATGCCACAGCGGTCCGATGATGACCGATCAAAGAGCCCATAATACCGGTGTTCCCGAGAACTTCGATGTATTCATGGACCCGATGAATCATCAGGCTTTTATCGCCTTTACCATGTTCCAGGGCATACCCAACTACATGAATCTGAAGCGCGACCCAGGCTACTTCAATGTCACACTGCTGGAAGAGGACATGGGTAAATTCCTCACCCCATCGCTGCGTGAACTGAAATACTCAGCACCCTATATGCATAACGGCATGATCAAGACCCTCGCCGGTGTTGTTGATTTCTACAACCAAGGTAGCGGCAAGGACAGCAATAAAAGCGAAATGCTGAAACCACTGAAACTGAGCGGCAAGGAGAAGAAAGACCTGGTGGCTTTCCTGGAAGCGCTTTCCGGCGACAAGCTGACGAGTGACAAACACGTCTGGAAACAGCCCTACCCGTCGGAGTATGAAGCCATCGCAAACTGGACGAAAGTCCGTAACTAATGGAGGTAATGACCATGCGTATGAAGAAACTTACTCTTACCCTGGTTGCTGCCGCCGTTGCGGCCGTCTTTGCAGGCTGCCAGGCTACGCCCGCCAAACAGGAGAGTGCTGCGGCGTCCGCTGAGATGTCGGCCGCCAAAATGGCCATGAAGCCGTCAGGTTCCCCTCCGCTGGCGCCGCTCGGCAAAGCGCCCATCCCACCTGACAATAAGTTGACCCCCGCCAAAGTGGAGCTCGGCAAACTGCTGTTCTTCGATCCGCGGATCGGCGGCGACGCTTCAACCGGTTGCTCCACCTGTCATGAACCCGAGCAAGGCTGGGCCTGGGCGGAAGACTTCTCCCGCGGTTATCCCGGTACGGTTCACTGGCGTAACAGTCAATCCATCATCAACAGCGCCTACTACCCCCGTCAGTTCTGGGCCGGTTCTGCTTCATCGAACGAAAAGCAGGCCAAATCAGCCGCCAAGGGCGGTGTTGCCGGTAATGGTGAGGACGACATCATGGAAGCACGCCTGGCGCTTATACCTGAGTACAGGAAACGCTTCAAAGAGGTATTCGGCACTGAATGGCCGATTATCGATGATGTCTGGCATGCCATCTCTGCTTTCGAGCGCACCATGAATACCACGGGTAAGTACGAAGTGCCTCTCGATAAATATCTCAAGGGTGACAAGAGTGCATTGAGTAAACAGCAGGTCCGGGGTATGGCGCTGTTCAACGGCAAGGGCGGATGCATCAACTGCCACAACGGCGAACTGACAACCGATACCGACTTCCACAACATCGGCGTGCCGCCGAACAAGCGCTGGGAAGAAGACGGCCTAGCCCAGATCACTTTCCGTTTTGAACAGTATGCCAAAGGCCAGACTGAACAGGGCTATCGTAGCGCCAAGTCAGACTGGGGCTTCTACTACCGTTCAAAGAACAAATGGGACAAAGGCAAGTTCCGCACCGCGCCGCTACGTTACATCGCTTACACTGCGCCCTATATGCACAACGGTGTCTTTTACACCCTGGAAGAGGTCATCGATTTCTATAATCGCGGTGGATTCGATGAGGAGGGACGCACCACGCTGTTCCCGAAAAACAAGAGCGCTATGATCAAGCCCCTCGGTCTGACCGATCAGGAGAAAGAAGACCTGCTGGCCTTTCTTGAGGCATTCTCCGGTCCCGAGATCACGATGGAGAAACCTGAACAGCCGCCTTATGCCCCTCTGTTCAGCATGGCTGAACTCAAAGCCGCTCAGGAGGCAAAGTAATGATTGATTTGAAGAAAAAAGATGAGACCGCGGCCGAGCATGGCAAATGCATGTTGAACCGTCGTCAGTTCCTGATGTATTCAGGTTCCGCCGCAGCCGCCGCTAGCACGATCTCAATCAGCCTGTTCCCAGGCCAGGCCCGGGCAAAGGCGCGTGTTGTAGGCTATCCACGCAAATTGGTAGCAAAAATGAGCCAACTGAAAGACCACAAACCCCTGGACTTCAACTACCCCGACGACGGTCCGAACAGCAGTTGCTTCGTAGTGAAGATGGATGGGGCCAAAGCGGGTGGCGGTATCGGATCCCAGCGTGACGTGGTGGGATTCAACTACCTCTGTACACACCAGGGCGGTTATCTCACAGGTAAATATCAAGCGGTGGGTGAGCATCGTGTACTGGGTCAGTGCCCACTGCACCTCTCTACCTACGACCTGACACGTCATGGCATCATTGTTTCAGGTCAGGCCTACCAGAGTATTCCTCAGGTTCTGCTCGAACTGGACGGTGACGATATCTATGCCGTCGGCATGATGGGCCTCATTTTCGGCCGTAACGAAAACCTGATGGAAGGCTAGGAGGAGATACACAATGGCAACTAAATATTACCTTCCCGAAGACAAGACACCGCTGCCGCCGAAAAGCGCTGAAGTCCTGACAACCTGCTGCGACTACTGCATCGTCGCTTGTGGTTACAAGGTCTATCGCTGGCCGGTCGGTACGCCTGATGGTGGTGCAAATGCCTCGGAAAACGCCTTTGGCATCGACTTTCCCAGCGGCCCGATGCAGGCTTGGGTGGCCCCCACTCAACACAATGTGGTGATGCACGAGGGTAGTCCGCATAATGTGATCGTCATTCCTGACAAAGACGCAAAGGCCGTCAACTTCAACGGGGACTCCTCCATTCGCGGCGGCTGTATCGCCCAAAAATGTTATAACCCGGACAAGCCGACCCATGATCGTCTGATGTCGCCGATGATCCGCATCAACGGTACGCTACAGCCGGTCCCCTGGGATATGGCCCTGGATATCGCAACAGACCTGATGAAGTACACCGTCAAGCAGTTCGGCGCCAATGCCTATGGCATGAAGATCTACTCCTACCAGTATGTTGAAAACACCTACGCCGGCTCCAAGTTCGCACGTCGTTCCATGAAGACGGCTAACTGGACCATGCACGATACACCGGCAAACGTTACTTCAACACCGGGTTTCCGTGATGCCGGTTTCGATAACTTCGGTCCCGCCTACAAAGACTGGGGTGATGCCGAGGTACTGATGATTTGCGGTACCGACCCCTACGAAACCAAGACCATGATCTTCAACCAGTTCATCAAACCCGCCATCGACGGCGGCCAGAAGACGATCTGGCTGAATGTGCGTGAAACCGCCGGTATCGCCTATGCCAAGAGCCGGGGCAGCGCCCTGTTCATCCAGCTTGATCCCGGCACCGACACACCTGTTTTGGGCGCCATCGCCAGAGTCATCATGGAAAACGGCTGGGAAGACAGCGATTGGATCAAGAAGTGGGTCAACAACAAGTGGGAGTCCAGCTCCGGTTTTGGCCAGGGCACCCGTAACACGCCATGGCAGTGGCGTACGACCTGGGGCAAATTCCAGACCAAGGGTTTTGAGGACTACAAGACGTGGAATCTCTCACAAAAGGAGTTCGATCCCAAAGCCGCCGCCAAGATTGCCAACATCCCTGCTGAGCAGATCTATCAGGCCGCTGAGTGGATGGCCAAACCCAAGGCGGACGGCACCCGCCCTAAGACCTCTCTGGGTATCGAAAAAGGCTTCTACTGGTCCAACAACACCGGCAACACCAACGCGGTAAGCTCATTGGCCACCATCTGTGGTGCAGGCGGTCGCCCCGGTCAGATGGTCGGTCGTTTCGGTGGACATCAGCGTGGCGGCACCAGCGGTGGCGGTTACCCGCGCAACAAATCGGCGCAGAAACGCCCCGGCCGCCGCCGCCAGGCACTGGATTGCGATCGTTACTTCTACTCCGGCAACACCCGCTTCGCCCATGTGGTCGGCACCACCTGGATTCAATCCATGTGCGGATCCGGCGGCCTGAATAGCAAGTTCGAAGAGCTGGTCAGTAACAATCCGCATCAGGTGCGTTCCTTCGACAAAGCGGAAATCATCGAGACGTTGAAGAAGCGTATGGATGCCGGCGGCACCGTGGTGCTCAACCAGGATATCTACCTGCGTGATCCCATCGGGTCCGGATTTGCCGATATCGTACTGCCGGCAGCAACTTGGGGTGAGGAGGACTTCGTCCGCGCCAATGGCGAGAGACGTATTCGTCTCTACTCCAAGTTCTATGATGCCCCCGGTGACTCCAAGCCTGATTGGTGGATCTTTGCTCAACTGGGTAAAAAGATGGGCTTTGACGGCTTCGACTGGAAGAACGCCAATGAAGTCTGTGAAGAGTCCTCACGCTTCAGTCGCGGTAACCGTAAGGCTTACCACATGATCAAGGTCGCCGCTCATAAAGAGGGAAAAACCCTGCATGAAAAGCTGCGTGAACTGGGCACTGAAGGCATCCAGGGACCGACCTTCTACAACTACAAGACCGGCGAGCTTCTCGGTACCGTGCGCCTGCATGACACCACCCTATCCCAAGAGCAGATGGTGGCAGAGGGCCGTACCCAGGGAGCCAACATGGTCAACAAGAAGAGCACCCACTTCAATTCCCAGACCGGTAAGGTAAACATCCAGAAGCATCCCTGGGACCTGTTCTCCGATTACTGGGCGTGGATGAAGCCCAAGGATGATGAACTGTGGCATACCAATGGTCGAATCAACGAAATCTGGCAGTCCGGTTTCGACGATGTGGACCGTCGTGCTTACATCTCCCAGCGTTGGCCCGAAAACTGGACTGAGATCCATCCGGATGATGCCGCCAAACGCGGTATCGAATCGGGTGACCAGGTGCTGCTCTACTCCGACCGTGTGCCTAACTTCAAGCAGACCATCAAAGGCGTGCATGGTAAGGACTTCAACTTCGCTGAGTTGTTGAAGAACGATTGGATCCAGTTGGATAAAGCAGCGGTCACCGCGGTGGCGATTGTCACGCCCCATGTAAAGAAAGGCACCATGTACTCCTACTTCATCAATACAGCTCAACCCTCCAACGCCCTGCAGGGCCGGGTGCCGGATCAGGTCAGTGGTAACTACAACTACAAGATGGGCGTGGCAAGGGTCAAGAAGATCGGCGAGTCGAAATACAAGAGCGAATTCCGCTCCATGTCATTCGCACCGCGTAATGTGGTTTGATTCCTTGACAGGTTTACATTGAGGAATCGGGGTGGCTTCGGCCACCCCCTTTTTCAGGCTCTTCCCCTGATCCGGGGGATTAGGGGGTGTTCTCAATCATCGTTCGCGGCGTGATTCCGGCCCTTTTCCGCGCTGGCGGCGTTGCGATTCGTTGCAATAGAATGACTATTGCGCCTCATCGCGCCTTGCCGGCACGAAAAATGACTCAGAATCACGCTCACTCAGGTAATTGAGAACGCCCCCTAGTGTTCACTAGCTACAACTCAAGCTTTTTCAAAACCGCTGTGACGATAGCATCCCCTAATGCCTTGTGTTGTTCTACATCCAGATGAATGCCATCCACCTTGCTTGCCTGGGTAACGCGCTCGGCATCAAAAAACAGTGCGGAGCATTCTTTGGCTATTTTCTCAAGTTCAACGGCAAGCCCCACACACCTTTTTTCCGCTCCAATGAATTTGCTTGCGATACTCCCTCTCGGGTTGCTAATCACAGGTGGCGACACTATCATAATCGCAGGCACAGGCATTCCCGGCTCAATAGGCGACTGACGAATGGTTTGAATTAACGTCGCAGTACCTTGAGCCGACAACCAGGCATTGTTGTCATGGGTGCATTGAAAATCATTAACACCAAGCATCAGGATGACCAGTTTCAGGGGTGAGTGCATTTCAATTACCTGGGCCAGCCCACTTGAACCGTCACGCCCTTGCTTAAAGGGATCATCCCAAACCGTTCGTCTGCCATTCAGACAGTTTTCGATCACTCTGACTGCCTTTCCGGCAGCATTGAGCGATGCTTCGAACACTCCAGGCCATCTCTCATGGAAGGGCAGTCTGTGCCTTGTATTCGGAATTATTCCCCAACTAAGGCTATCTGAATATATGAGAATCTGTTCCATTGGCTTCCCTATTCCTGATTATTGAAAATTTGCCTTCTATACAAAACCATCATCATAAAAACCAAACAAACGCCAGCCATAACAGCAAGAAAAAGAACCGTCGTCGATGAATAGCGTTCCAGCGCCATGACTACCAATAGATTACAAATCATGAATATCGCAAAGAAAGTCCGTTTCTCTTCAAAAGGGTGATTAAGCCTATTGATCATCTTTTATTTGGTTGGCGCCATACCATCCAAAATCATGCCCTATGGCTCGAACTTCCTTTTCAAACATTTGAAAAGCGGATAGCTTACGGAGGCGCGAGAAGTCATCAATATACTCGGCAAGCCGATGCACGCTGGATTGCGGTCTAAACCGATCCAGCCTGCGTCCCTTAAGTCCGCTTGCTGTACGTAATAGTTGGTAAAGTTCCTTACTTCGGATCAGGTAATGACTCCAAACGGTTTAATGGCGGTAACTGAAGCGCTATTTCGCCTGAAGGATTTGCTGAAGCTTTTCTAATACCCTCTATGTCAAACAACAGCCACGCCTCTAACATACGGACGGGAATAACACATGCGTAGTAGCATGGCAGTGGCTGTTGTGATTCCGCCAAAACAGCTTGAGCGTCTCCTACTGCACGCTGAATCTCTGCGACACGCACATCACGTAACGCCCTTTCTGCATCTCGATGAATAAAAAGTATGTCACAGGGATGCAACTGACAGCCCCTAATTATCTTTTGAGCAAGATTTTCAGGTGGGGACGGCAGGCGCGCCAAATCGGCCCACTCACCATCGATAGGCTGGTCTGGGTAGTGCTGACGTAACAACCAATGAATGACGGGGATCAGCGTTTTATCCGAGCTACCATCTGTGATGAGGGTAAAGCGCAGTCGACTCATTAGCAAAACTTCAGCTTCATTTGAGTGTCGAGATGAGCTTTTACCGATATCGGTTGGGCGGAAGCAGGTTCATTATCCCCTAGTGGATTAAGATAGGAAAGAAGTTTTCCTAAACTGACCGTAGTCATCGGTTTGGATGCGCGCTGTCGCCATGTTTCAGGGAGGCAACTAAAGCATGCATGTGTAAAGCGGGTTTTTGTCACCTGATCGACTTGCTCCTGTAAATCCGCCACAATCAGGCTATCGGCCGGCACAAGTAATACAACACTTGGCGAATGGGTGTTGATGATCACTTGGCGCAGCGGGTTATCATCATCCACAGGCTCACTTGTATCCATGGCTATATCCTGTAACAACTCCAGCATCGCTTCGATACGTTGCGGGTGTATACCATTTTCCGGTTCCTCGAAACAAAGAACCCCGGGCATTCTCTCCAATTCGAGTACAGCCAAAGCCAAAAAGCGTAGTGTGCCATCTGAAAGTGAGCGAGCCGGATGGAAGACACCGTCTTTACCGGCCACCTTCAGTGTAAGGAGTTCTCGCTTCTCATCACGATCAACCTTTACTTCGCGTACATCATCAAGTAGCTGGCTGAGACTGTTAGTAACCTGGGCATAGACTTGCTTACTACTTTCACAGGGTTGGTCGGGATTACAACCAACATTGGCCTGAGCATAAAGCGATTTCGCCAAATGCGCTCCGTCCATACCCAGTCGGCCAGGAGCGGTAAATTCATCCGGCTTTCGTAATGCTGTTGGTTCCAGTTGCAAAAGTCGCCATGAGCGCATTTCAAGCCTTGCGAGGAGTGCTGTAGGACTCTCTGATGCATTACTGTCGGACAAGACCGTTCGGGGCAAACTCTCTGCCAAAAGCGAGCGCGGCTTTCCGCGACTTCCCCCATCCTGATGGAGTTTGATAATTCGTCTATTCTCCTCAGCTTCGGTGGAAATGAACGGTGAACTGCGCTTGCCCAACCCTAAGGATGCACGCCACTTTGCAGCGCTATGTTTAAAAGGCAGATGCCGAGACGCCTCCCCTTTCTTAATGTAGTCCAGTGACTCATGCACCAGCTCAAGAACCCCCATGGTTCCTGAGGTAGTATCCTGACAGTATGACAACTCCAGTTTGTAACGCAAAAAGGTTGTCGTGGCCTCGGCGAGTTGGCCAAGATGGTCGTTCCCTTTGCGAGGTACGATCATTTCAGCCTCAAATGTCATTTTCTCCACGCGCTTATTGCCGGCGCGATGAAATAACCCTCGGATATCGACGGAAAGACCCTCTTCGTCACGTACCAGATGTGCTGCTTCGAGGAAAGATATATCAGCCAAGGCGCTGAGAAAGCGGATGGCATCGAACAGGTTGGACTTACCGACCCCGTTAGCTCCGGCTATACAGGTAAAAGGGCCGAAGTGTACATCGACATCCACCAAATTCTTAAAGCCGTTGATCTTCAAACGTGTCAGCATGTTACTCTACTCAAAAGACATCCGCACCGTTAGATCTTGACCTGAATCTTTTCGTCTATCGAAGCTGACCTAAACAATCAGGACTCAACATGAAGATCGTCGCCGCCCTCTCGGTCGACCGAAACCCGTTGCAGAATCACCTGATGGATGCGCCGGGACGAGGCATCCTGAACTCGCACCGTCAAGCCATCCAGCTCGAACTGCTCATCCTTCACCGGAATGCGCTCGGTGTGCTCAAGCAGCCAGCGGTTGATGGTATCGGTGGGCTTCCCGGGAATATCCATATCATAGTACTCCTCGACGACACGCAGCTCGGCCGTGCCTTTGACAAGCACCTTACCCTCGCCCAGGACCATCAGGTCATTTGGTTTTTCATCGCTCTCGTCGTAGATCTCGCCCACCAGCTCTTCCAGCATATCCTCCAGCGAAACCACACCGACCATCACGCCATGTTCATCAACCACCACGGCAAGATGAATACTCTTTATCTTCAGGGTGCGAATCAATTCGTCAATGGTTGTGTTCGATGGGGTATAGAGCGGCTCATGCCCCAAATCCGAGATCGGCACATCCAGTTCGCCGGAGACGATATTGCGGATCAGATCCCGCAGAATCACCAGGCTGACGATCTCATCCGGATCCTCTTTGTAGAGAGGAATGCGTGAATAACCCGCATTGAGAATCTCCGGCAGGACATCCCGCAGCATTCGGCGGCCATCCAGACGTAATACCTGCCTCCTGGGGGTCATCACATCCTCGGCCTTCAGGTCATTGAAATTGAAGATGCGCTCGATCATCTCCCGCTCGCCGGTATCGATCACACCCTCCTCTTCGCCATGTTCGATAAGCGTGATGACCTCCGACTCCGTCACCAATGGGTCATCCATCGCATTGGTCGAGGATTGCACCCAGTTGGTGAACTGCAGAAACAACCAAACCAAGGGATAGATCAGGCGCATGAAGCCGAAGATGACAGGCGAGATAAACAGCGAGATCCGTTCCGAAAAACGGGTGGCCAGACTCTTGGGGGTGATCTCTCCGAATACCAGGATCAGGATGGTCAATACACCGACGGCGATCCCCGGCCCGCTGTCGCCGAAATAGTCGGTTGCAATCACCGTCGCCATCGCGGAGGCGGCAATATTGACCACATTGTTGCCGATCAGAATGGTGATCAGCATCCGGCTGGGGTCTTTCTTTAACAGATAAAGGGCATGGGAGCCCCGCCTGCCTTCCTTGTACAACGACTCGGCGCGAGCCATCGATAGGGTTACCAGAGCTGTCTCTGAACCGGAAAAAACGCCGGACAGCACCAAAAGCACTGCCAAAATCAGGTAGCTTTCCACGAAGTGTCTTTAATAATCCCGTCAACCATGGCCCAATTGTGAATTATCACTGCTAAAACATTGAATCACAAGCCATCCACCCATTTTATTTTTTAACCATCCCGATTTTCGTTGACGGTTTGACACAAGGGTTATCCGAATATTTTTTGTATGATATATTTCCTTTATATTACACATAGTAATAGCTGATAATTAATCTAATCTATTAGATAAAAAAACCCCTAACTGCGTACGTTCGATCTCATGGCCTGAGGGGAACCGTGGCGTGGCGGATGAGGAAAGCCTCTAATGAGGGAAAGATGCCCGAAGGATCAATCCCAATCCCGTTGAGAAACAGCATTTAACGCCATAGACGGCTTCTTCCGCTCCTCCCCGGCGATGCTTACATTCTCCAAGTATAGCCTTTTACGGGTAGAGCTGAATCTTTTCAACAAGAAAAAATAAATACGCTAAAGAAAACAATATGCTATAACTTTCCGATCTCGGCGTCCTTACAAGCGTTTTTCTTTCCGGACGTACCCTAGTGTAGTGTCCTATACTGTTTGACGTTTTCAGTGTGACGAGAAGCCATCAGCCGCTAGGCGCGTTGTGCAGGGAATGGCGCGCCCTTTCCAAGCAACGCAACAACGCGGATGATGGCTTCTCGTCGCGCCCGAAGGGAGGCCCGCAAATGACTCAATCCTGCGTTGCAGCCCTTGCTAATGGGGGGGCAAGGCCATTGACTACGGGCTGCGCCTTGTCTTGAGTCATTTGCGGGCCTCTGAAAACGTCAAACAGTATAGGACACTACACTAGTTCAGGTCACAATCCGATGCATAGGATACTGATCGTTGAGGATGAGCCCGAAATCCGGGAAATGCTCCGTTTTATTTTGGAGCCTGAGGGTTTCCACATCGGCGAGGCTGACAATGCGCAGGATGCCCGCAGGCTCTTATCCCGGCAAATCTATGACCTGATACTGATGGACTGGATGCTGCCCGGTCGATCCGGACTGGAATTGACGCGTGAGCTGAAGCGGAAAACCCCAGTGAATTCGCCGCCGGTTATCATGCTGACGGCCAAGGCGGATGAGTCGGACAAGATCCTAGGTCTCGACAGCGGCGCGGATGATTACATCACCAAACCCTTTTCGCCGCGAGAGATGCTGGCGCGCATCAAGGCTGTGATCCGCCGAAGCGGTGGAGACGATTTTGAAGCGCCTGTCGAATTTGCCGGATTGGGCATAGATCCGGCGCATCATACCGCCTGCATAGACGATACGCCTCTCCACCTTTCACCGGCTGAATATCGTTTGCTGTATTTTTTTATGGCTCACCCTAACCGCGCCTACGCCAGACGGCAAATCCTCGATCATGTGTGGGGGGATGAAGTCTGTGTGGATGAACGAACCGTGGATGTGCATATTCGGCGTCTCAGAAAATTACTGACCCCATCCGGACACCATCAGTTCATCCAAACGGTGCGAGGGGTGGGTTATCGTTTCACCCCATCTCCACTGAATCATTGAGAAAACACCTCCATGAAGCAGTATCTCAAAATAGAAATCAGTCAACTGCTGGGCAGTCTGCTGATATTCAGTTCGGTCGGTTACCTGCTGCACCAGATAGCGGCATCGATCCTCCTCGCCATCGCGGCCTATCTGGCTAAACACGGCTATTATCTGATCCGGCTCGCCTACCTGATTAACAGCGGGGTCCAAATCAACCCACCCTATCCGGCGGATGTTTGGGGACTGATCTATAAAGAACTTTCGAGATACCGGTCCCGCAGTCGAAAGCGTAAACGCACCCTCAGCCGCTTCGCATCACGCTTCAGAAAAGTCGCCGGTTCAATACCCGATGGTTTGATACTGCTGAACAAGTCCGGCTGCGTTGAATGGGCCAATCCGGCAGCCAATCAACTCCTGAGCATCAGTTGGCCACGGGATGAAAACACCCTCCTCACCGATCGGGTCAAACAGGAAAGGCTTGCTGAGTATCTGCTGACCCCGGACTATTCCAAACCCCTGGAATTCCCCTCTCCGGCAAACAAAGCCATTATCGTTTCGCTACGGATAACGCCTTTCGGCGGTAAAAAGGCGCAACGTCTCATGGTCATTCGCAACATCACTGAAGTCTATAAACTGAATCAGACCAGGCGTGATTTCGTATCGGACGTCTCCCATGAGTTGCGCACGCCGCTTACTGTGATCTCGGGATTCCTTGGAAACCTCAACGATAACGAAAAACTACCCTTCCAAGAACGCCCCTTCATCTTGATGCATCAGCAAGCTGAACGGATGAACTCGATCCTCAATGATCTGCTCACCTTGTCACGGCTGGAAATGGGTGCGGCGCCGTCAGCCGAAAAGCCGGTTGCGATTCCTGACGTACTACGCAGGATCGTGGATCAGGCGCGCTTGCTCGGTGATCAGAAAGGCGATTATAACATTGAATTGCAACTGGATGAAAAGCTATGGTTACTTGGAGAAGAGAGCGAATTATTGAGCGCCTTTTCCAATCTCATATTCAATGCCGTCATTCACACTCCGCCGAAGACCGTTATAGAGGTGAGCTGGGAACGTGAGGACAACAGCGCCTGCCTGACCGTCTCGGATAGCGGGCCTGGGATAGCACTGCGACACATTCCCAGATTGACGGAAAGGTTCTATCGTGTGGACAAGGCCCGTTCCCGACAGTCGGGCGGCACAGGTCTGGGATTGGCCATCGTTAAACACATCATAGGTCGACACGATGGCGAGTTGAGGATTTCGAGTCAGTTGGAAGTAGGTAGCCGGTTTGCCTGTTCCTTTCCGGAAGGTCTGGTATTGCGAAAAGAGTAAGCCGTAAACAGTGCCCGTCCGGAAAGAAAAACTCTCGCAAAGACGCCAAGATCGATGCAAGAGAAATCGTCTTGTTTCCGGACGGACACTATATTAGCCCGGATGTTTCACCCGGGAACGTGATGATTGTGCCGATCTCGTCGTTCAGGGACGGTATTTCCTTAATCATCAATAGCTTAGGCTATTGACTCAATCGCAAATCCGCCCCTGAACGACGAGATCGGTGCGAGGGCGCGTTCAGCGTTACCGGGTAACGCTTTGCACTTTGCTAATATTCTAGGCATGACATGTTAAATCAAAAGGTTAACTCACATTATCAGCGGCCGGGTGAAATATCCGGGCTAGCCATCGTCGCTGGTTATGGTCGGGTAAGCATTCCGATTCACTCGATCCCTCAACTCCTTCCCAGGCTTGAAATGCGGCACATACTTGCCGGATAGCGCGACGGTTTTACCGGTCTTGGGATTGCGTCCCATTCTCGGTGGTCTGAAATGGAGTGAAAAGCTACCGAAACCGCGAATCTCGATCCTCTCCCCGGATGCCAACGATTGACTCATGTGTTCGATCATGCACTTCACTGCCAATTCGACATCCCGATAGGCAAGATGGCTCTGCTCCTTGGCAATAATCTCAATCAATTCGGATTTTGTCATTCTTGTCAGTTCTCCAGTTTGCCGTCTCTGTAAGGGGCTGCACACAATCGCACAGCCCCTATTCTCAGGTTTCCGAATCCATCGGCTGCAAACTCCGGGACTTTAATCGCCCTGATTGTCCATCTGTTCCTTCAACAGATCACCCAATGTCGGGACACTGGTCGCCGCTTCACGGGCATAGCCCTTGATGGCCGCAGCCTCTTCATCGGCATCCTTAGCCTTGATTGAAAGGGTAATGGTGCGATTTTTACGATCCACACCGACGAATTTCGCCTCGATATCGCTGCCCTCTTTGAGCACACTGCGCGCATCCTCCACCCGATCCCGCGACAGTTCGGAGGCTCGCAGATAACCCTCGACACCTTCGGCCAAGACAATCACCGCGCCCTTGGCATCGATCTCGGCGACGGTTCCCTTGACGAAACTACCCTTTTCATTGGCCGCCACGAACGACGAGAAGGGATCCTGCGCAAGCTGCTTGATGCCGAGCGAGATACGCTCGCGCTCCGAATCGACGGAAAGCACAACGGTTTCCAGTTCATCGCCCTTCTTGAAGTTGCGAATGGCATCTTCACCCTCATCATCCCAAGAGATATCGGACAAGTGAATCAGGCCGTCGATACCACCATCCAGGCCGATGAAGATACCGAAATCAGTGATCGATTTGATATTCCCCGAGACATGATCGCCCTTCTTGTGGGTAACGGCAAACTCATCCCAGGGATTGGCCTTGCACTGCTTGATGCCGAGCGAGACGCGACGCCGCTCCTCATCGATATCCAACACCATGACCTCGACCTCGTCACCGAGCGAGACGATCTTGGAGGGATGAATGTTCTTGTTGGTCCAATCCATTTCAGAGACATGGACCAGACCTTCGACACCCTCTTCAATCTCGACGAAACAGCCATAGTCGGCAATATTCGTGACCTTACCGAACAGACGCGTACTCTCAGGATAACGACGCGCCAGCGCGACCCAGGGATCGTCTCCCATCTGCTTGAGACCCAGGGAGACACGATTGCGTTCACGATCGAATTTCAAGATCTTGACACTGATCTCATCGCCGATCTCGACCACTTCGGAAGGATGTTTGACCCGTTTCCAGGCCATGTCAGTGATGTGCAGCAGACCGTCGATGCCGCCGAGATCGACGAAGGCGCCGTAATCGGTGAGGTTCTTCACCACGCCCTTGATCTCCTGACCTTCCTGCAGATTCTCGAGTAGCTTGTCGCGCTCTTCGCTGTACTCCTGTTCAACCACGGCGCGGCGTGAAACCACCACGTTGTTGCGACGGCGATCGAGCTTGATCACCTTGAATTCCAGATCTTTCCCTTCCAGGTAAGCGGTATCGCGCACCGGGCGCACATCGACCAGCGATCCCGGCAGGAAGGCGCGGATATCGTTGAGCTCAACGGTGAAGCCGCCTTTGACTTTGCCGTTGATGCGACCGACCACGGTCTCTTCAGCCTCATGCGCCTTCTCGAGTACTTTCCATGCTTGGTCACGCTTGGCCTTTTCACGGGAGAGCCGGGTTGCGCCAAAGCCGTCCTCGACGGCATCCAGCGCAACTTCGACCTGATCGCCGATCGCTACTTCAATTTCACCGTCGTGATTGAGGAACTGTGAACGTGGAATAACGCCTTCGGATTTCAGGCCGGCATTGACGATAACGGCTTCCGAGGTGATGTCCAGGACAGTGCCGATGATAATGGCGCCGCTGCGGAGCTGGGTGCTGGAGAGGCTCTCCTCGAATAATTCTGCAAAACTTTCGGTCATGGGTTTGGATTTCCTGCAACATCGGGGTTGCACAGGCGAAACCGGATTCAAGAGAACCAGATCCGCCGGATTGTTTAGAAGTTGATGCCAAAGCCGGCTTGCCGGCCACCAAGTCTTACTATCGAGAAGAGTGGACTATCCCAGAAGATCGGGCAAGGTCAGATACACCTTTTGCATGACTCTTTGGAAGACTTCATCGATAGTCAACATCGTCGAGTCCAACTGCAGCGCCGATTGCGGCGCCTGGAGCGGCGCCACTGAACGGTTACTGTCGCGCTCGTCGCGTTCCCTGATCTCTTTAGTAAGACGGGCGAGATTAACACCTAACCCCTTTCCCTTCAACTGTTTATAGCGCCTTAACGCCCTCTCCTCCGCGCTTGCCGTGAGAAAGATCTTGACCTCTGCTGCCGGGAAAACCACCGTCCCCATATCCCGCCCATCGGCCACCAGCCCAGGCGATTTGGCATACCCCTGTTGCCAGTCCAGCAGCGCCCGCCGAACATCGGGGATCGCCGCCACCTTCGATGCCGCATTTCCGGCTGTTTCCGTGCGGATGGCGTCCGAGACATCCTCCTCCTCCAGCAGGGTTTTGCCCTGCCTGAACGATAACGGCATGTTACTCGCCATATCAACAATCTCACCGATACGATCCACGCTTATTATGCCTGCGCGTTCCACCATTAAACCAAGCACGCGATAGATCGCGCCGCTATCGAGAAAGCGCCAACCAAGAGTCTCTGCAACCCGGAGCGCCAGCGTTCCCTTACCGGACCCCGAGGGTCCATCGACGGTAATCACCCGAATTTTATCCACTAGCTAATCTCACTGATCCTCAGGCCCGCCTCTGCCGCCAGTGCGACAAACCCGGGGAAGGATGTGTTGACGTTTGCACAATCGACGATTTCGATCGAGGCGGTGGCCCGTAACGCCGCGATGGCGAATGACATGGCGACGCGGTGGTCGCCCTGGCTCTCAATTTGACCACCACTCATCTCGCCGCCTCTGATCAGGATGCCGTCCGGGGTCGGCTCTGCCTGGATACCGAGACGGCTGAGCCCGTCCGCCATCACCTGGATACGATCACTCTCTTTCACCCGCAACTCCTCCGCACCGCTGAGCCGTGTCTCGCCTTCGGCGCAAGCGGCAGCGATAAACAACGCCGGGAATTCGTCAATCGCCAACGGCACCAGGGATTGCGGAATCTCTATCCCATGCAGAGGCGCTGAACGGACACCGATATCGGCAACCGCTTCGCCGCCGACCTCTCGCTCATACAAGAGTTCGATATCGGCGCCCATCAATCGCAGGATGGCGATGACACCGTCGCGGGTGGGATTGATGCCGACATGCTCCAGCACTATTTCAGAATCCTCCGCGATACAGGCGCCGACCAGAAAGAATGTCGCCGAAGAGATATCCGCCGGGACATCGATGTCGCAGGCTTGCAGGCGCCCGCCTCCCCTCAGGCAGATCCGATTGCCGTTGCGGCGGACGCGATAGCCGAACCCCTGCAACAAACGCTCCGTATGATCCCGGGTCGGTGCGGGTTCAGTGACGCAGGTCTCGCCTGCAGCGTAGAGACCCGCCAAGAGTATGGCCGACTTGACCTGCGCACTGGCCATGGGTAGCTGATAATCGATGCCCTTCAGCCGGGCATCGGCAGCGATCGCAAGCGGCGCCGTTCCTCCCTCCGCTGAAGCTATTTCAGCACCCATCAGGGCCAACGGATCGATCACCCTTTTCATCGGACGGCCCGATAAGGAGCTGTCGCCCGTCAGTGTGACCGCAATGCCCTGCCCGGCAAGCAGGCCCGACAGCAACCGCATGGAAGTACCCGAGTTACCGAGATCCAAAGGCGCCGCCGGCGCTTGCAGGCCCTGCATGCCGACACCATGAATAGTAACCCTGCCTGCCGTCGGCCCCTCGATCACGACTCCCATCTGACGAAAGGCGTTCAATGTGGCAAGACTGTCCTCGCCCTCCAGAAAGCCATTGACGACGGTGACGCCATCGGCCAATGAACCGAGCATCACGGATCGGTGGGAGATCGATTTATCACCCGGCACACGCAGACTGCCGTGAAGCCTGCCACCGGGTTTCACTTGGTAGCCTAGTTTTTCTCGTACTTGCAAAATCTGTTTCTCGTTTATCAGTCGCGGACTCCATCAACATATCTGTCTCGGGCATGCTGCGCACGCTCGAATATCGCTAACAGCCTCTCTCCATCGCCGCGTTCCAGGATGGCCGCCAATTCATGCAACTCATCGGCAAACCGGGTTAACATGCCACTCAGGGGCTGTTGATTGGCGATACAGATATCCCGCCACATCACAGGATTACTTGAGGCAATCCGGGTGAAATCCCTGAAGCCGCCGGCGGCAAAACGAAAGATCTCATCGTTCTCTTTCATCCTCGCCAGGCTGTCGACCAGGGTGAAGGCGAGCATGTGCGGAAGATGGCTGGTAGCGGCCAACACTTCGTCGTGGTGTTCCACCGACATCTGCGTCACTTCGGCGCCGCACTGCCTCCACATTCTGTCGACCCGATCCACTGCATCCTCATTGGTCTCGGGTAAGGGGGTGAGAATCACCCGGCGGTTGCGATACAGCTCGGCAAAGGCGGCTTCCACACCACTGCGTTCGGTCCCCGCGATCGGGTGGCCCGGCACAAAAAAACCCGGCATGCCCCGGTAGACCGCTTTGACATCTTCCACAACACTGCCTTTGACGCTGCCGGCATCGGTAACCACCGCATCATCCGATAACCGGCCGCGCATGGCCTGGAGGGTATCGCGCATCGCACCCAGGGGCACGGAGAGCAGAACCATATCAGCACCCTTGACTGCCTCGGCGACGTCATGTGTGAAGTGATCGATCACCCCCAAGGCGCACGCCTTCTCCAGATTCTTTTTTCTCCGACCGCATCCGACCACCTCTTTCACCACACCCTCTTCCCGCAGCGCCATGGCAACAGAGCCCCCGATCAAACCGACACCGATAATGGCAAGCTTTTCAATCACTTATAGCACCTTCTTCAGGGCTTTCAATAGACGCCTGTTTTCTTCTTCCAATCCGATGGAGACACGCAAGTGGTTAGGTAGACCGTAGTTGGCCACCGGCCTGGTGATACACCCCTCCTGTAGCAGCGCCTGATGCACCGGTGCGGCGTCCCGCGCCAGGTTGATGCTAATGAAATTCCCGACTGAAGGAATATACTCAAGCCTCAGCACTTCAAGGCCGCGGATATACTGCTGCATGCCATGATTGTTGAGTGCAACCGAACGCCGGATAAACGCCTGATCCTCGAGCGCCGCAAGAGCGGCGGTTTGCGCCAGGCTGTTGACATTGAAGGGTTGGCGAACCCGATTCAGCAGATCGGCAATAGCCGACCCGGACAACCCGTAACCGATACGCAGCGATGCGAGGCCGTAGGCCTTTGAAAAGGTGCGGGTAACAATCAAGTTCGGAAACTCGCCCAACCACTGGCTGCCGTCGGGATAATCGGGCTCTTGAACATATTCGACATACGCCTCATCCAGGACCACGATGATCTCCCTCGGCACTTTGCCCAGAAAGGCGTGAAGCGCCTCCTTGGAGAGCCAGGTGCCGGTGGGATTGTTCGGGTTTGCAATCCAGATCACCCGTGTTCGAGGGGTGATATTCCGTAGCATGGCATCAAGGTCATGCCCATACGCCTTCGCGGGAACGATCACCGGTTCGGCCCCTACCGCCTGGCTGCTGATGGGATAGACGGCGAAGGCATATTGGGAAAACAGGGATTCGGCGCCCGGACAGAGGAACACCCTTGCAACCATATCCAAAACATCGTTGGAACCGTTGCCCAGGGTGATGCATACGGGATCGATGTCATGCTTTTCGGCCAATACCCGGCGCAGTTGAAAACCACCGCCATCCGGGTAGCGGGCCAGTTCGCTGAAGGACCGGGTTATCGCCTCGGTCACACCGGCGCTCACCCCCAGGGGGTTTTCGTTCGATGCCAATTTGATGGAGTGGCTGATCCCCAATTCGCGTTCCAGCTCAGAGAGCGGCTTTCCCGGCACATAGGGCTTCAGCTCCCTGATGCCTGGAGCGGCAAGATTGGAAAACGGAGGCGTCTGATTCGTCATGTGCGTTTGATGAAGGCTACACGGGAATTGAGGACCGGGCTATTCAAAGCACTGCTTTGGGATAGGAACCGAGCACTTTGAATTGCGTGGCGGCCAGTTGGATCTGCTGCAGGGCTTTTGCGAGATTGGCATCGCTTCTGTGTCCCTCCACATCGATGAAGAAGACATAGTCCCAACGTCCGCGACGAGAGGGCCTGGATTCAATACGCGTCATACTGATGCCATGCTCGGCAAACGGTGTCAACATGGTGTGCAAACCGCCGGCCTTGTTATGGGTCGAGAACATCATGCTGGTTTTGTCGTCCCCACTGGCCGGCGCATCCTGCTTGCCAACCACAAGAAATCGCGTGGTGTTGCCAGGCTCGTCTTCAATATTCGAGGCGAGCCGGTTGAGTCGGTATATCTCACCGGCCACCTCACCGGCAATGGCGCCCGTCTCCGGCAACTCCGCTGAGAGCCTGGCCGCTTCGGCATTGCTGCCGACGCTGATCCGCTCCACGTGGGGCAGATGCTGATCGAGCCAACCACGACACTGGGCCAGGGACTGGGCGTGGGAATAGACTGCCTTGATCCGCTGGATGTCCGCCTCGCGGCTGAGCAGTTGATGATTGATGCGCAGAGAGACCTCGCCACAGATACGCAGCGGCGAATTGAGAAAAGTATCCAGGGTATGACTGACAATCCCTTCCGTGGAATTTTCCACAGGCACTACGCCATATCGGCAGGCACCAGCCTCCACCTCACGAAAGATATCCGGTATGGAGCCCATGGGATCGGTTCGCACCGAATGACCGAAATGCTTTAATACGGCTGCCTGGCAAAAGGTTCCGTCCGGCCCCAGGAAGGCAACGCACAAGGGCTGTTCCAAGGCCAGACAGGCAGACATGATCTCCCGAAACAGGCGTGCGATCTCTTCAGACGCGAGGGGTCCCTGATTCCGTTCCTTTACCCGACGCAACACCTCGGCCTCGCGCTCGGGACGATAAAACTCAGCCCGCGGGTCTTCGCACAGCTTGATCTTCGCCACCGCCTGTGCCGCCGTCGCCCGTTCGTTGATCAGCCGTTGCAACTGCAGATCGATTTCATCTATCCGCGCGCGAACGGTTTTCAGTTTTGCATCATCACTCATGGATTGAGCCTAATGTTACCCGTTCGTCCGGCCCGCTTGGCGAGAAATGCGAGCTAACCCGTGGCGCCATCTTGCGTATGGGAGTTTCATGGCATTCAACCTAAAAACCGCAGTTGGGCGGGGTGAAGTGTGCGCTTGCGGGGGTGCAAGGCAAGGATCACTCCTGCACATCCCTGTGCTTGCGACACTTGTGCATCCCTGCACGGCGCGCAACAACGCGGAATCGTCATGCTATTCCAAGGCGTTGCAACGCAGCCATGCGCCACCGCAAGCGTGCCATTCGCCCCGTAGCGTGGTTCACCCAACCGGTGAACAGGTAAATCGAAGTTAATAATTTTCATATCAGTAGGTTAGTATCAGAATGGAGCGGTCAACTGCGCTTTTTAGGTTCAAGCAGCCTTTGCACATCCCAGACAACGCACCGACAAGACCCCATGGATAGAGGCCAGGGTCTCCAACAGTTCGGGTGAGGGCCGTTGGTCGACATCCAGCAGCGTGACCGCCACATCGTCGCGGGATTTGTTGAGCATATCCAGAATATTCAAACCCTCGTTACCCAGGTCGGAGGAGATCTGCCCTACCATATTGGGTACATTGCTATTCACTACGGCGATGCGATAACCACCATTGCGTGGCAGATTGATCGTGGGGAAGTTGACGGCATTGGTGACGTTGCCGTGTTCCAAGTAGTCCCTGACCTCCTCGGCCACCATGATGGCGCAATTGTCTTCCGCCTCCTTGGTGGAGGCGCCTAGGTGCGGCAGGGTGATCGCCCGCGGGTGATCTTTGAGCCGATTGCTGGGAAAATCACAGACATAGGCGTAGAGGCGCCCTTCCTCCAGAGAGGCGACCGCTGCCACATCATCAACGATGCCGTCGCGGGCAAAGTTGAGCAGCACCGAACCCGGCTTCATCATTTTCAAGCGATCTGCGTTGATCATATGGGCCGTGGCGTCGGTCAAGGGGACATGAAAGGTGGCAAAATCGGACCTGGAAAGCAAATCATCGATGCTCAATGCCTGCTCCACCTCTGAAGCGAGCTTCCAGGCGCTCTGAACCGTAATGGTCGGGTCATAGCCGATTACCTTCATCCCCAGCGCGCGACAAGCATTGGCGACCTCGACACCGATCGCGCCCAGCCCGATGACGCCCATGGTGCGGCCAGGTAGCTCGAAGCCGACGAAGCTCTTTTTTCCCGTTTCCACGGACCTGGAAATGGCCGCATCATCACCGGACAGTTCACAGGCGAAGCGCCAGGCTTGTCCCAGATTCCTCGCCGCCATAAGGGCGCCGGCTATGACAAGCTCTTTGACCGCGTTGGCGTTCGCACCTGGGGCGTTGAAAACCGGAATCCCCTTGGCCGTCATTGCCGGCACCGGGATGTTGTTGACCCCCGCGCCGGCCCTGCCGACGGCCTTCACCGTCTCCGCAAGCTGCATGTCGTGCATTTTATAGGAGCGCAGCAAAACCGCATCCGGATGGGTAAGCTCGGAAGCGACTTCATAGCAATCCCGCGGCAGACGATCCAATCCGGCCACGGCGATGTTGTTCAAGGTCAGGATCTTATACATGTCGGTTCCCTGGATAATCAACCGTTGATTCGTTCAAACTCGGCCATGAAATCGATCAAGGCATTGACCCCCGCTTCAGGCATAGCGTTATAGATACTGGCGCGCATGCCGCCGACCGAGCGATGACCCTTGAGTGTCTTGAGCCCGGCCTCCTCCGCCTCCTGAAGGAATTGATTATCCAGCGCCGGGTCGGCCAGGGTAAATGGGATATTCATCAGCGAGCGGCCGGCGGGATCCACCGGGTTGGCGTAAAAATCAGAGATGTCGACGGCATCGTAGAGCGCCTGCGCCTTACGCTGATTGATGGCGGCCATCTCGCCCAGCCCGCCTTTATCCTGCAGCCACTTAAAGACCAGTCCGGCCAGATACCAAGCATAGGTCGGCGGGGTATTGTACATCGAGCCGCTTTCGCTGTGTGTCGCATATTGAAACATCACCGGGGCGCCTTCGATAGCATGCCCGATCAAGTCCTCACGCACGATCACCAGGGTCAGCCCGGCAGGGCCGATGTTCTTCTGCGCGCCCGCATAGATTATGCCGTATTTGGATACATCGACAGGCCGTGAAAGGATTGAGGATGAGAAATCGGCAACCAGCGGGACCGTTCCGGTTTCCGGGGTATAAGGAAACTCCACACCCTGAATGGTCTCGTTCGGGGTGTAATGGACATAAGCAGCGTCACCGCTGAGTCGCAGATCCGACTGCCCGGGCGTTGTGGTGAATCTTGACCCTTCCGTGGTTGCCGCCAGGTTGACATCGACATAGCGCCTGGCTTCGGCGATGGCCTTTTTCGACCAGGAGCCGGTATTGATGTAGTCGACCTTGCGCTTGTCACGGGTCAGATTCATCGGCACCATGGCAAACTGGCTCGAGGCGCCACCCTGCAGGAACAGCACCTTGTAGTTATCGGGCACCTCCATCAAGGCGCGGAGATCGGCTTCGGCCTGCTCGGCAATGGACATGAACGCCTTGCCTCGGTGGCTCATCTCCATCACCGACATCCCGCTGCCGCACCAGTCGAGCATCTCTTCCTTGGCCTGCTGCAAGACCGCTTCCGGCAACATGGCCGGACCTGCGCTGAAGTTAAAGATTCGTGACATCTATAGCCTCTCAATCATACCCATTGTCTGGATTAACATCTGAACCTGCGAACTCATGACGGTGAATGGCGCAACCTGGGGGATTTAGCTGAATTGTGATACCACAGCCACCCCACGGGTTGGTCGGGATCAGTCGTTCCCGGTCGTCTGATCTACCTGCTCTTCATCCTCATCGGTGTCGAGATTCTCAATCCGTTCGATGCCGATCAATTTCTCCTGCTTATGCAGGCGAATCATGATCACCCCCTGGGTATTGCGGCCCATCTGCGAGATCTCGGCAACACGGTTGCGCACCAGCGTACCCCCATCGGTAATCATCATCACCTCACCCTCTTCGATCACTTGAACCGCGCCGACCACATTGCCGTTGCGCTCAGAGGTCTGAATCGAGATCACCCCCTGGCCGCCCCGGCCATGCACAGGATACTCGCTGATGGCTGTGCGCTTACCGTAGCCGTTCTCCGTCACGGTCAGGACATCGCCTTCGGCGGCGACGATCAGGGAGACCACCTGATGCCCGGTTTCCAGCCGAATGCCACGGACACCGCAGGCGGTACGGCCCATCGTCCGGACATTGGCTTCCGAAAAGCACACCGCCTTTCCGCTAGTGCTGAAGAGGAGGATATCCTGCTCTCCGTCGGTGACGGCGACACCGACCAACTTATCGCCTTCGCGCAGATCCACGGCGATGATGCCGTTGGCGCGCGGGCGTGAGAAGGCATCCAACGGCGTCTTCTTCACGGTCCCTGAACTGGTGGCCATGAAGACATAGCGATCCACTTCATAGTCCCGCACCGGCAGGATGGCGTTGATCCGCTCATCCTGATCGAGGGGCAGCAGATTGACGATCGGTTTGCCGCGGGCATTGCGTCCGGCCTGGGGTAGTTCGTAGACCTTAAGCCAGTAGACCTTGCCCTGGTTCGAGAAACAGAGAATGGTATCGTGGGTGCTGGCGACAAACAGCTTATCGACGAAATCCTCATCCTTGGTGGCGGTAGCCATCTTGCCTTTGCCGCCACGATGCTGGGCCTGGTAGACACTGATCGGTTGGGCCTTCGCATAACCCGCGTGGGAGAGCGTCACCACCACATCTTCTTCAGTGATCAGATCCTCCAGCGTGAGATCGAGTCGAGTCTGGATAATCACGGTACGACGTTCGTCACCATACTGCTCACGAATCTCCAGGAGTTCGTCACGAATCACCTGCATCAGTCGATCCTGACTGCCGAGAATATCAAGAAGATTAGCAATTTTATCCAGTAACTCTTCGTATTCCTTGATGATTTTATCTTGCTCAAGCCCGGTAAGCCGGTGTAGGCGCAAGTCGAGGATGGCCTGTGCCTGGACCTCGGTAAGACGATAGCCCTTTTCCGTAAGACCGAAATCGACGGACAAATCCTCCGGCCTGGTGCTGGCGGCGCCGGTACGCTCCAACATGGACTCGACCGTGCCTGACTGCCAGAAACGCTCAAAGAGTCCCTTTTTCGCCTCCGCCGGACTGGCGGCCTGCTTGATCAGTCGGATCACCTCATCGATGTTGGCCAGCGCCACCGCCAGGCCCTCCAGCACATGGGCGCGGTCTCTGGCCTTGCGCAATTCAAAAAGGGTGCGACGAGTCACCACCTCGCGGCGATGGCGAATGAAAAACTCCAACAGTTGCTTGAGATTGAGCAGGCGCGGCCGGCCGTCCACCAGGGCTACCATGTTGATGCCGAAGACACTCTGCATGGCGGTCTGCTGGAAGAGATTGTTGAGCACCACCTCGGCCACTTCACCACGGCGCAACTCGATAACGATGCGCATGCCGTCCTTATCGGATTCGTCACGCAGTTCGGTGATCCCCTCGATGCGTTTCTCCTTCACCAGCTCGGCAATCTTTTCGATCAGGCGGGCCTTATTGATCTGGTAGGGCAACTCATTAACGATAATGGTCTGCTTGCCGCTGTTGTCATTGGTCTCCACCATCGTGCGGGCGCGCATATAGATCTTGCCGCGCCCGGTATGATATGCCTCCCTGATACCGTTGGCGCCATTGATCAAGCCGGCGGTGGGGAAATCCGGACCGGGAAGATGGGCCATCAACTGATCGATGGCAATGGCCGGGTCGTCGATCACCGCCACGCAAGCGTCGATGACCTCGGTGAGATTGTGCGGCGGCACATTGGTCGCCATCCCCACCGCAATGCCCGCTGAACCGTTGATCAGCAGGTTGGGGTTCACGTTCCGTTTCGTCGTAGTTGACGACGAAATCCACCGTATCTTTGTCCAGGTCGTCCAGCATGGAGTAGGCGATGCGCGCCATACGCACTTCGGTATAACGCATAGCGGCGGGAGAGTCGCCATCCACCGAACCGAAGTTACCCTGCCCGTCAATGAGCATATAACGCATGGAAAACGGCTGGGCCATACGTACGATGGTATCGTAGACCGCAGTGTCACCGTGCGGGTGGTATTTACCGATCACGTCACCGACGATGCGGGCGGACTTCTTGTAGGGCTTGTTCCAGTCATTCCCCAACTCGTTCATGGCATAGAGCACACGACGATGCACCGGCTTGAGGCCGTCGCGGACATCCGGCAATGCACGACCTACGATCACGCTCATGGCGTAAGCGAGGTAGGATTGCTGCATCTCGTCTTCGAGATTGACGGGGAGGACTTCTTTGGCGAATTCTGTCATAGGTGATTGCTGTCTTTCGCTACCGCCCAAGCCGATCCTCTAGGGCGTCAGAAAAAAAGAGCAGTGTACCATAGCCCTCTATTACTGTGTTGTATAAAAAACGTCTGAAATCCCATTTAAGACGCTCTCAGATCAACTTGCCATCAGATTTTCCATCTTTTTCCCATCCGGCGAACGCACAACCCCCCTTTCCGTGACAATCGCGTCCACCAATTCGGCCGGGGTGATGTCGAATACCGGGTTCCACACCCCAGCCCCTTGCGCGGCGACCCGTCGACCGCCATAGCAAAGCAGCTCGTCAGCGTCTCTCACCTCGATGGGGATCTCTCTCCCCGAGGGGAGACTCATATCGATGGTGGAAGTGGGCGCCGCCACCATCACCTTGATCCCGTGGTGTTTCGCCGCCACAGCCAGGCCGTAGGTGCCGATCTTATTGGCCACGTCACCGTTGGCCGCAATCCGATCCGATCCGACGATCACCCAATCCACGCCCCCTTGCGCCATCCGGCTTGCGGCTGCGCCATCCGCCAACAGGGTGACGGGAATCCCGTCCTGGAGCAGTTCCCACGCGGTCAGGCGCGCCCCCTGCAGCCAGGGACGGGTCTCATCGGCGAAGACCTCCCGGATCATGCCCTTCGCATATGCAGCACGGATGACGCCCAAGGCGGTCCCATAGCCGCCCGTGGCGAGTGCGCCGGCGTTACAGTGGGTGATGACGGCAGTGGTGGAGGCGATCAGCGCCGCACCCGCCTCCCCCATTTGCCGATTAGCCGCGACATCTTCACGATGGATCAACATGGCTTCCTGCAACAGCGCATCGCTGGGATCCCTCTCCTGCGATAACCGCCCGATCAGCGCCTCCATTCTGCTCAAAGCCCAGAAGAGATTCACCGCTGTAGGTCTGGACTGACGCAACTCATCAAGATCAGCCTGAATAGCGGATTGCCAACCACCGGTTGATCTCCGATAGGCGGCGACGCCTGCCAACACCACGCCATAGGCGGCGGTAATACCGATGGCGGGCGCTCCACGAACAACCATGGCATGAATCGCCCGCGCCGTTGCAGCGGCGGTCTTCAATTCGAGAAACTCGACCCGTTCGGGCAGATACCGCTGGTCAAGCAGAAAAAACCGGCCATCCCGCCAAACTATGGCGTCATCGGGTCCGGCTTGGGTGGGTATATTTGATGCATCCATCTCATGTGGTACCGTTACGGATTATTCTTTCAGTACTCCATCAACCTGATAACTTAGGGTGCAGCCAGTCAGGAAGCGGCTATCTGCGTTGTTGTGCTCCCTTGAATTAGCGACGGCTAGTCCTGCGGTCGCACGCCTAGCAGCTAGCCGCTTCCCGGCCGGCCCAAAGGGGGCGCACTGCATCCTAAGTTATCAGATTGACGGAGTACTAGGGGGCGTTCTCAATCATCGTTCGCGGCGTGATTCCGGCCCTTTTCCGCGCTGGCGGCGTTGCGATTCGTTGCAATAGAATGACTATTGCGCCTCATCGCGCCTTGCCGGCACGAAAAATGACTCAGAATCACGCTCACTCAGGTAATTGAGAACGCCCCCTAGTGTCGCATATTGTTTGACGATTAATAAGAGAGAATCAACCCGCCCTGAACCCACGGATTCGGGGTAAACATTAAAAAGGCCGGCGATGCCAGAACAAGTCGATCAACTCATTCATGCCGAATGGATCATCCCGGTAGTCCCGGAAAACCAGGTTCTGGATAGCCATTCACTGGCTGTCAAAGGCGGGCGAATAGAGGCCATCCTGCCGACGGCGCAGGCGAAATCCAGATACCAGGCGGTTCATGAGACCCCCTTACCGGGTCAGGCGCTGATGCCGGGACTGATCAATGCCCACACCCATGCGGCCATGGCGTTGCTCAGAGGACTGGCTGACGATCTGCCCCTGATGACCTGGCTCAACGAGCACATCTGGCCGGCTGAAGCCAAATGGATCAGCGAAGAGTTCATCCATGACGGCACCCAACTGGCGATGGCAGAGATGCTCCTCAGCGGCACCACCTGCTTCAATGACATGTATTTCTTTCCCGATATCACGGGCCGGGCCGCAGATAGCGCAGGCATCCGTAGCGTGCTCGGCCTGATCGCCATCGACTTCCCCTCCGCCTGGGCCTGTGACGGTGATGATTACCTGCACAAAGGCTTGCAGGTGCATGATCAGTTTCGCGCCAATCCGTTGATCCATACAGCCTTCGCCCCCCATGCCCCCTATTCCGTGGGCAATCCGGTGCTGGAGCGTATTCGGGTGCTGGCGGACGAGCTTGAGATACCCATTCACATGCATGTTCATGAGACCCATGATGAAATCGTACAGGGGTTGCAACACCATGACACCCGACCCATGTCGCGCTTGCACGCCCTCGGACTTCTGTCACCTTCGCTGGCAGCGGTACACATGACCCACCTGGAGCAGCAGGAGATCGAGATCTTCGCCGCCAGTGGCGCGCATGTCGTCCACTGCCCTGAATCCAACCTGAAACTCGCCAGCGGATTCTGCCCGGTCAGCGAGTTGCTGGAGGCGGACATCAATGTGGCCCTCGGCACGGACGGGGCCGCCAGCAACAACGACCTGGACATGTTCAGCGAGATGCGCACCGCCGCCTTGCTGGCCAAGGGTGTCGGCGGAAACGCCAGCGCTCTGCCGGCCGCCGGGGCGCTCTCCATGGCGACCATCAACGGCGCCAGGGCGCTGGGCCTTCATCAGGAGACAGGATCCCTGGAATCCGGCAAATCGGCTGATATGATTGCCGTGGATTTGAACCGGGTGCATACCCAGCCGGTCTACCATCCCATTTCGCAATTGGTCTATGCGGCAGGGCGGGAACAGGTCACTCATGTCTGGGTGGCAGGCCGCCTGTTGGTCAGCGATGGCGCCCTCACCACCCTGGATGTCGCCAAGTTGAATGCCCGCGCCTCGCATTGGGGGGAACGCATCCTGGCAGCGGATGTCCATACCTGAACAAGACAATCCCTCTCGCAAAGACGCGAAGATCGCCAAGCAATCAAATGAATCAGCAACAGATCAATGTCGATCATGCGGAGATAAACAAGTTCGAAGAGCTTGCGTCCCGCTGGTGGGATCCTCACAGCGAGTTCAAACCGCTGCATGAGATCAATCCTCTCCGATTGGATTACATTCAGCGGTTTACCCCGTTAGACGGTAAAAAGATCCTCGACGTGGGGTGTGGCGGCGGCATTCTCTCTGAGAGTATGGCTGCTTGCGGGGCCCAGGTAACCGGCATCGATATGGGAGAGGCACCGCTTCAGGTGGCCAGATTGCATCTATTGGAATCCGGCCTGAAGGTCAAGTACGAACGCATCCCGGTAGAGCGCCTTGCGGATGAGCAACCCGCCTCCTTCGACCTGGTGACCTGTATGGAGATGTTGGAACATGTGCCTGACCCGGCTTCAGTGGTTAGGGCCTGTTCCAGAATCGTGAAACCCGGAGGCCGTCTCTTTCTCTCCACCATCAATCGCAACCCCAGGTCATACCTGTTTGCCGTCATAGGGGCTGAATACCTATTGAAACTCCTGCCCAAAGGCACCCACGACTACGCCAAATTCATCCGCCCCTCGGAACTCTACACCTGGATTCGGGAGGCAGGCCTCATTAGCTGCGATATGACCGGACTGAGCTATAACCCACTCACCCAAGCCTACAAGCTGGGTGATGACGTGGCTGTCAATTATATGATCGCAAGCGAAAAACAGGGCTGAGCCGGGCAAATACCGGTCAGATCGTATATGGCATGACTAGCCCGCATTTCTCACCAAGCGGACCGGATGAACGGGTAACATGATGAAATTTAACCAACTTAGCTTCGGAAAATGATGGTAGTACGTTTACACCTTGTCCTATTTGGTTTTTGGAACAAGTCAGCTTCGCACCCCAAGGGCACTTCCTGCGGGGCGAATCTTGGACGATTAGCCTTGAACCATAGCAACGGCTATGCTTCGGCGGCTAATCGTCCAACCTTCTTCGCCGGCTTGCCCAAAAAATCCAAATCCTGGTGAAAAATGCGGGCTAGGTACGCTAGCGAGTGTGTTCTGTTCGATCTCGACGGCACCTTTGCCGACACCGCCCCTGACCTGCATTTTGCCCTCAATCAGCTACTGGCAAAGCACGGCCGGCAACCCATCTCATATCAACAGCTTCGCCCTGCGGTTTCCCACGGTAGCCGAGCCATGTTAAAGGTCGGCTTCGGCATCGGACATGACGATCCCCGGTTTAGCCGGCTGCAGAAGGATTTTCTGGATATCTACCTGAAAAATATCGCAGTGCATACGAAACCCTTCGACGGCATGATGGAGTTGATCGAAAGACTGGAGCAGCGCACGATTCACTGGGGAGTGGTCACCAACAAACCCGCCTGGCTGACCGATCCGCTGATGCGTCAATTGGGTATCTACCAAAGGGCCAGCGCCATTGTCAGCGGAGACACCACCCCGTATGCCAAACCGCATCCTGAGCCGGTCCGCCACGCCTGCCGGCTGGCCGGCGCCGATCCCGCCCGCTCACTCTATGTAGGAGACGCCATACAGGATATCCAGGCCGGCCGCAATGCAGGCGCAAAGACCTTGGTTGCACTGTTCGGTTACCTTTCCGACGACGACGAACCGTCCGAGTGGGAGGCGGACGGTCTGATCAACCACCCATTGGAAATTCTCCAATGGCTCTGACCCGGACGTTTCACCCAGCCATCAGTTCGGTATTTTTCCAGCCGATCGAGTCAAACCAGGGCGACATAGGAACAAAAGTCCTAAATGGGTGATTTTTCAACTCGCCCACCCATGTTCCCGGCAAAAAAACAATGGGGGCGACCCACCTGCCGCGGGTCGCCTCCCTGCTCCGGGAATGGCTACATATCGGGTGACGGCGGCTGAGGCGCCACCTCTTCTATGGCCAAAGCAATTGCCAGCAGCCTCCGGTCGCTACCTACCGGACCGTCCAACTCCAGACCGACGGGCAGCTTCTCCTTGGTCAAGGCAACCGGTAGAGAGATACTAGGGATCCCGGCGATGGAACTGGGGTCCGTATTCTGAATATAGGTCTCCACCAAGGGTAAATCCCGGCCGTTCAGATGCACCGTACTCTCATTGCCGATCTTGGCCGCAGGCAAGATAGTGGTCGGGATCAGAATGGCCTCCACGTCGTTGATGGCGAAGTACTGGGCATAGTTCCACTGCAACGCAGGACGATAGATATTCATGGCGGCATCGTAGTACTGAGGAAGCAGGCCGGCGTCCATCAGATAGAGGGCGGAAAACATCAACTCCTGCACCCCGGGACTGGCCACCTGGCTTGCCAGCGCAGTGTAATCGATCCCGGCATTCTGATCCGACAGATACTGATTGATCCCGAAAATGGACTCGTAAAGCATAATGGGAAAACTGGAAGCCGCCACCAGAGCCCCGACATCCGGGATATCGGCCTCTACCAAGACCACTCCGGCCTGCTCCAGCCGGTGAAGAACCTTGCCGATCTCCTTATCCACATCGGGATGAAGGTTCTCGTAGAAGTATTGGCGGGGTACACCCAAGCGTAATCCGTCCAATTCCGCTGCTTGTAGCTCCAAATCACCCCCGGTCAGCACTGCGTCGATCAACGCCGCATCCCCCACGCTTCGAGTCATGGGACCGGAAGTACTGCGCGTCTCGGAGAGCTTGATTATGCCCTCGTGGGAATAGCGCCCCTTGGTGGGACGAAAGCCCACGATCCCACATAGAGCTGCGGGAATGCGGACCGAACCGCCGGTATCCGTACCGATCCCCACCGGGGCCATGCGCCCGCCAACGGCCATCGCATTGCCCCCGCTGCTACCACCGGGAATCCGGGTTTTACCGTAAGGATTGCCCACCGTGCCGAAGGTCGGGTTGTTACTGGTCACGCCGCCGGCCAACTCGTGCAGATTCACCTTACCCATGATAACGGCTCCGGCATCGCGCAAAGTCTGTACCACTGCGGCATCACTCACCGGCTGGTTGTAGGCGAGGGCCGGCGTACCGCCCGTGGTGGGCATATCGAAGGTATTCACGTTGTCTTTGATAACGATGGGCAATCCGTGCAACGGACCTACCGGCACCCCTGAAGCCCGGATCTGATCCGACTCCACCGCAGCCGCCCTCACCTGTACAGGATCAAGATGGATAAAGGCGTTGTAGTCCTCATATTGGGCGGCCCGGCCCAGCAGCACGTCGACATAGCGTACAGCCGTCAATCCACCACCCTCCAATACCTGTAATGCCTCCTTCGCAGTGAACTCCAAGATCTCCCCGTCGGTGAAACTGCCGCTATCGGCACGAGCGTCGTGGTAAAGAGACAGCGCCGGTGGAAATAGTCCGAGCATGAGCGCCAGGAATCCGAATGCAGAAAATATTCGTCTAGCTTGTTTGTGTTTGTTTTTCTTCATCACAATATCCTTCATTTCAGAGTGCCATAAAATGTAATACATCCAAAGGCATAGAGAGCGAGGCACCGCCAGAGTGCGACGAGTTCGTTCAGGACTTGCTACTCTGCCGGTGACGAAGATTCACCGCAGAGATAACGCTGAGTCGGTTGATTTAAGAACGGTCATCAGATTGCCGTAATCGTGACAATATGGCAATGGTTTGAGTGGGTATCTGCGTTAGTCTGTTGTTTAATTGTGATCAGGACTACCGCAAATTGCACATCGTTTGTCAGGCGCCTGCGAAAGCGGTTACCATAAGAATATTCAAGGACATGACGAAAAGGATTTTTATGAAATCGACCCGGGAATGGTATAAACGCCGGAATTTCTTCTCCACACCTCAGCGGATCAGCCGTCGACACCGCGGGTGACCGCCTATCCATCCAGACAAAGACTGACGCAAGAACCAAGGATGGCCTTCAAAAGGAACCTGAGCCCCTGGTTCGACCGCCAGCGCAGCGATGAGCGAAACGCTGGTGTCGCTGTTCCTGTTATTGCTGCTGGGTCTCGGCGGCGTGCAGACTGCTCTACGACGCCACCTTCGAGGCCGCCCGCGCCGGCCTCGACGTGCGGAACAAGGGCTTCACCAAGATCGAGATCATCAACCCCACCATCGAAGCCTTCGACGAGTTCGGCCGCGACCTCTACGATCCCCAGACCGACGAGATGCACTTCGGCATCCCCAACGGCTACCTGCGCCGGCGCAACCGTGATGTCGGCAGCAGCGGGGTCAACATCCAGGACGCCATCGGCCGCCATGGCGGGGGGGCCTCTCCGCCAACCGGGTCGAGCAGGGGCTTCTCAGCGCCCATGCCGATATCGGCGGCGGCTATAACCGCAACGACCGGGATGTCACACAGCACGGCGATCTCTCCGATATCACCTTGCAGTGGATGTTCAACCAGGCGGAAGATGCGGGCGTGGAGATGGGCGAGTTGAGTGCCGAGCACAGAACCATCAGCAACCCGACACTTCATGACTCCGGCGGCCACTTCGACCGCCGGATCCGCTACCCCAACGACCCTGCCTGCCATGAACAGCAGCAACAGAACCTGCTGAATCCGCAGCGCGCCGTCGGTCTACCAACGGGATGACCCGCTCTATCCGCAGTTGGGCGCCTATGTCGACACAGCACTGCACAGGAGGGGATATCGGGCACCGTGGATATGATGACCTATGACAATTGGCTGAACCGGAACAGGGGGGGGTCGATGTACCGCATTAATTTCAACATGAATGGAAGAAACCGATGAAAAAACAGATACTATTATTCATGCTCTTTGTTGGCTTACTCAACAGCGTAACCCTCCATGCAGCGATATCCGCCCAGGCACTGTTGGATCTGACCACCTGTTATGGCGTGGATTTTCCTGCCGCAAAATTCCAGGCGGGAGCCGATAAAGACCCAAGGATACGGGGTATGGAACAGACACTGTCAGCTATCCGAAATATGGAGCGTCTCAAACCGGCTGAAGTGGACGGATTTTATACCCCTGTGAATGAAACCCCGGTATTGGGTAACCCACTCCAATTTATCGGGTTGTACGGTTATGGCCCTTTTAACGGCGTCAACGTGGTCTTGGGCGGAAGCTTTGATGGGATTAAAAACGCCTTGGAAGAGCAGCAGGGCATTCAATACAGCCGCTGCGACGGCGAATCAAGCCTTCATTTGAAAGTTTGTCATCAGGATATCAATGCACGTTATGCCCATGTGATCATGACGCACCCGCACAACCCCAAACACCAAGTCATTCTGATTTGTGTCGATCAGCAGGCTAAATGACGTGTTCGGCCGCGACCTCGTCGATCCTCGCACCAAGGAGGTCTGTTTCGGCACCCCCCAACAGCGGCGTCAACAGTCGCCGGCTCAAGCTGCGCTACCAAGACTACGATGGGCCGAATTATTGATCATGCGATTTCGCTGTTTTTTCCGAATTTTCCACAAAGGGCCTACGCGTGTACGCTTCGTCAATCAGACGGCACATCAGCCGCTCGGTCTTGTCGGCAATGGCGGGCCGGCTGCCTGCGTATACGCTCGACCGTGTAACCCCTGCCGGTTCACACCGGCGCACCACCGAGAGCCCCTCGCTTGGCTTCATCCTGGATCGCCTTCTTCCACTGACCTACCTGTACCGGGTGAACGCCGTACTCCTGCCCGATCTCGTTGATCGTCTGCACGCCCTTCAAAGCCTCAAGCCCAACCTTTGCCTTGAATTCGGGGGGGGGTGTACCTTCCGTTTCTTCTTCTCACTCATCTTGCTGCTCCTCTATCCAAAGTACAGCTTAAACTACTGCCCGGAATATGGGGTCCACTTTACTCGCCGTATTCGTGCAGGAACAGCCGGCCTTCGTCCGGCTCCACGACCAGGCGTTGTTCAATGTCACCGGGTAATCGAGGGGCTAGCATGGTTGAATTCCGGGACGCTGGGTATAGAGTTAATAAAGGAGCCTCACGATGCAGCAGAACCTGCCTACAGTTAATTTTATGCCTGCCGATGATTAATGTGATATTGAAAAATTAATACTTTCTATTGAATCCATTCCATGGACCAATACTAAGCCCAACACTACACTGTTGGTAGTTTAGGTTACCCACACATCACTCTCGGTGCTGGCTATGGACATTGAGATCGCACAGAACGTTACCATCGCTATCCTCTTCATGGGCGTGCTTGGCCTGTTGCTCTCCGCCATGCTGGTATTCGCCGACAAAAAGCTCTGGGTATTCGAAGACCCCCGCATCGATGAGATCGAGGGCATGCTGCCCGCCGCCAATTGCGGCGCCTGCGGCAATGCCGGTTGCCGTCCCTTTGCGGAAGCGTTGATCAGCGGTAAGGTATCGCCCGCGCAATGCACCGTCAGCAGCGCTGAGGCGATCAGCGAGATCGCCGACTACCTGGGAGTGGAGAGCGGCGACGTGGTCAAGCGGGTGGCCCGTCTGGCCTGTGCGGGAGGCAATCACGTCGCCCGGCAGCGCGCCCGTTATGAAGGTCTTGAGAGTTGTCGCGCTGCGGCGGTGGTCTCCGGCGGTCCCAAGCGCTGTAGCTGGGGCTGCATCGGTCTGGCCGACTGTGCTGAGGTGTGTGAGTTTGACGCCATCACCATGGATCACCACGGACTACCCGTAGTGGATGCCGTCCAATGCACCGCTTGCGAGGATTGCGTGGATATCTGCCCGAAGGGTCTCTTCTCCATCCAGCCGGTGGATCGCCGACTGTGGGTGGCCTGCAAGAACCTGGAGCATGGCGACGCCGCCGAGAACGACTGCGAGGTGGCCTGCACGGCCTGCGAGCGTTGTGTGAAAGATGCGCCGGAGGGATTGATCACCATCCAAGACAACCTGGCAGTGGTCGATTACAGCAAGAACGGCCTCCCCTCTCCGGTTGCCACCGAGCGTTGTCCCACGGGCGCCATTGTCTGGTTGGATGATGACCTGGGTCCGATCAAAGGGGTGAAGGCTAAACGCATCGTACGCAATGAAGCGCTACCGCTGTGAAGATGGTTTCAGGGCTTGATTATTGAGCATCGAGTTGGTCCGACGGGACTAAAAACTCATGGCCTATCACTCGACGAGAGAAGTATTCAATGTTTGGTAAAAAAGACGATAAGACCTTCAAGTATCCCGGTATCCGCATGGCGATGGACGGCAACGGCGCGGTGATCATGTGCGAGCGGGAGGCCTCGGACGCGGCCGGCGCCTACCCCATCACACCCTCGACCCAGATGGGTGAATATTGGGCCGAGGAGACCGCCAAGGGTCATGTCAACATCTCCGATCGCTCGCTGATCTTCATCGAGCCCGAGTCCGAACACGCGGCGGCTGCGGTCACCGCCGGGATGTCCATGACCGGCCTGCGCGCCACCAACTTCTCTTCGGCCCAGGGCGTGGCCTTCATGCACGAGTCCCTCTATGCCGCAGTCGGCAAGCGCCTGCCCTATGTGCTGAATATCGGCTGCCGCGCCATCACCAAGGCCTCGCTGAACGTCCACTGCGGCCACGACGACTTCCACTGTATCGACGATACCGGCTTCTTCCAGGTCTTCGCCAACAATGCCCAGGGCGCCGCCGATCTCAACCTGATCGGGCGTAAGATCGCCGAACTCTCCCTGACCCCTGCCGCAGTGGCGCAGGACGGCTTCCTCACCACCCACCTGATCGAGCCCCTGCAAGTACCTGAGCGGGAGCTGATCAGAGAATTCCTCGGTCTTCCGCAGGACGAGATCGAATCCCCGACCCCGGCGCAAAGACTGCTGTTCGGCAAGACCCGCCGCCGCATACCCGCCATCTGGGACGTGGACAACCCGATGCTCGCCGGCTCGGTGCAGAACCAGGACGCCTATATGCAGACAACGGCCGCCCAGCGTCCCTACTTCTTCCAACATGTCGCCGATATCGCTGACCGGGTGATGAACGAGTACTACGAGCTCACGGGGCGTCGCTATAACCGTATCGGTTGTTACAACGTTGACAAGGCGGACTACCTGATCGTCGGCATGGGATCGATGATCGTACAGGCCCATGGTGTGGCCGACTATCTGTTGAAGAGCCGTAAGCTGAAGATCGGTGTGGTCGACATCACCATGTACCGCCCCTTCCCCGGCGACCTGTTGGGTCAAGCCCTGAAGGGAAAGAAGGGGGTCTGCGTGCTTGAACGCACCGACCAGCCCCTGGCGGAAGACCTGCCGTTGATGCGCGAGGTGCGCTCCGCGATCTCCAAATGCATCGAGAACGGGCAGGCGGCTGCGGCCGGACAGGACCAGCCCTATCCCGAATACGACAGTTACCGCAGCTTCAGCGACGCCCCTCACTTCTATTCAGGCGCCTACGGCCTGGGCTCGCGGGATCTGCAACCAGAGGCGTTGATCGGCGCCATCGAGAATATGTTGCCGGAAGGGTACCGGCGTAAGTTCTTCTATCTCGGTATCGACTTCATACGGGAGGCGGCCAATCCCAAACAGGAGATCCATATCCGGAAACTGTTGGATGCCTATCCCAGGATCGGTGAAATGGCGCTGCACGGTTCCGAAAACCCCAATCTGATGCCTGAGGGTTCGATCACCGTGCGCATGCACTCGGTGGGTGGCTGGGGCGCCATCACCACCGGCAAGAATCTGGTCATGACCCTGTACGATCTGCTCGGCTACGAGATCAAGGCCAACCCGAAATACGGTTCCGAGAAGAAGGGCCAGCCGACCACCTACTATCTGGCGGCGGCGCCGACCCCGATTCCGCTGAACTGCGAATACCACTATGTCGACGTGGTGCTGAGCCCCGACCCGAACGTATTCGGCCACTCCAATCCCCTGGCGGGGTTGAAAAAGGGCGGCACCCTGATCATCCAGTCCAATCTGGCCGGTGCGGATGAGGTCTGGAAGACCTTTCCTCGGTGGATGCAGCAACAGATCGTGGACAACGCCATCCATGTCTTCTATGTGGACGGCTTCAAGATCGCCCGGGAAGAGGCGACCAACCCCGAACTGCAACTCCGTATGCAGGGCAACGCCTTCCAGGGGGCCTTCTTCGCCGGTTCACCGCTGATGGAGATGGCGGGTCTGGATGAAAAGAAACTCTTCTCCGCCATCGAGGATCAGTTGGAGCACAAATTCGGCGGCAAGGGACGCCGTGTGGTGGAGGACAACCTTCGCGTGGTGCGCCGGGGCTTTGACGAGATCCATGAAATCACCGATAAGCCTGTCGGCTCCCCCGCGCAACTGCCGGTCAAAAAAGAGCCGGGCCTGCCGATCATGCTCAAACAACTTCCCCAGGCGGACGGTGGGATATCCGATGTACACCGTTTCTGGGAACAGACCGGCAGCTTCTACGCCACCGGCAAGGGCTCGAACAACCTGGCCGACCCGTACCAGGCCCTGTCGCTGATTCCGGCCGCGACCGGCGTCTTCCGCGACATGACCCAAATCCGTTTCGACTACCCGAAATGGGCGCCGGAAAACTGCACCGCCTGCGGCGACTGCTACGCCGTCTGTCCCGACAGCGCCATCCCCGGCCTGGTGAACACCCTCAGCGATATCTTCAATACCGCCATCAACCGGATCGAGACCGGCGGAAGACCGACCCAATATCTGCGCCGCGAAAGCCGCCAGGTCGAAAAACGGCTGCGGGCGTTGTTGAACCAGGCCGGCGAGGCCGCTGATGTGCGTAACCTGCTCGATCAGGCTGTACTGGAGAGCATTGCCGCCGCCGACATGGACGATGAGGCCCGTGCCGCGCTCGAAGAGGAGTTCGGTCTCTTTCTGGAGGCCCTGGTGGGGTTCGATTTCTCCGTCACCAAGCCCTACTGGAACAACATGGAGAAAAAGAACAAAGGCAGTGGCGGTCTGTTCTCCATTACCGTCAATCCCTACACCTGCAAGGGCTGCATGGAGTGTGTCGAAATCTGTGAGGACGATGCCCTGCTCGCCACCCACCAAGACGAAGCCGCCATCGAACGCATGCGCAGCGACTGGGCGTTCTGGCTCGACCTGCCGACCAGCGACAAGTCATTCAACCGCATCGACGACCTGGATGAGAAGATCGGCGCCCTGCACACCCTGTTGTTGGACAAGGCCAACTACAATGCCATGGTTTGCGGCGACGGCGCCTGCCTGGGATGTGGCGAGAAGACCATCATCCATCTCTTTACCGGCACCGTCGTCGCACTGATGCAACCCCGTGTCAGACAGCAGTTGGAAAAGATCGACAAGCTGATCGAACAGCTAGAACAGCATGTGCGCCTGAAGCTGGCTGCCGGTGTCGATCTCAGCAATGCCGATGCGATCGCCGAGGCGGTCTCCAACGATGCTGAAAGCGACCTTACCCTCTCCAACCTGAGTGACAATCTCGATAGCGGCCATGAGAAGACCGTGATCGACCGTGAATGGCTGCAATGGGTCACCCAACTGTTGGATGAACTGCGCGACCTGAAATGGCGTTATGTCGAAGGCGTCACCAACAACGGCCGTGCTGAAATGGGGATCGTCAACTCGACCGGATGCACCTCGGTATGGGGATCCACCTTTCCCTATAATCCCTACCCTTTTCCCTGGGCCAGCCACCTGTTTCAGGACAGCACATCGGTTGCGATGGGGCTCTTCGAAGGCCATATGTGCAAGATGGCGGACGGTTTTGCCGCGATCCGCAAAGCGGAGCTGGAGCTGGCCGGCAAATACAACATGGCCGAGCATGGGGCGTTCTTCAAACAGTTCGGCTGGAAACGGTTCAGCGATGAAGAGTGGCGGCTCTGCCCGCCGGTCGTCGCCATAGGCGGTGACGGCGCAATGTACGACATCGGCTTCCAGAACCTCTCGCGGGCGCTCGCTTCCGGGATGCCGATCAAGGTGCTGGTGCTCGATACCCAGGTCTACTCCAATACCGGCGGACAGGCCTGCACATCCGGCTATATCGGCCAGGTGGCGGACATGAGCCCCTACGGCAAGGCATGGAAAGGCAAGGAGGAGATCCGCAAGGAGATGTCCCTGATCGGTGTCGCCCACCGCACCACCTATGTCCTGCAAAGCGCGATCAGCAATACCACCCATCTGGTGGAGGGCTATATCGACGGTCTCAACAGCCGCCGCCCCGCGCTGTTCAACATCTATGCGGTCTGCCCGCCGGAGCACGGCGTCGGTGACGATGTCGCCTTCCGGCAGTCGAAGCTGGCTGTGGAGTCGCGGGCCTATCCGCTGATGAAATACGACCCTGACGCAGGCGAGACCCTCGAAGATTGTATCGACCTGGAAGGCAACCCGGCGATGGATGATGACTGGCCTGTCTACAACATCAGCTATCAGGACGAGAAAGGTGAGGCGTGCAAGCTGGAAACGCCGATGACCTTCGCCGACTTTGCCGTCACCGAGGGGCGCTTCCGCAAACAGTTCCGTATGGCGCCGCCGGAGACCTGGAATGACAACATGGTGCCGATGCACGAATTCCTCGACCTGGACGATGACGATCGTGACGACAAGTTCCCCTACATCTGGGGAGTGGACGGCAAAAACCGCCTGATGCGGATCATCTGCGCACAAGAGATCGCCCGCTCCTGTGACGAACGCCGCCAGTTCTGGCGCCAACTGAAGGGTATTGCCGGTGAACTCGACAAAGTGGATGTGAACGCCCTGGTGGACCAGGCCAAGATCGACATGGCCAACCGTCTCAGCTCCACCCTGCTCTCGCTGGCGGCCGGCGGCAATGCGGGTGCCTTGGCGGGATCGATCTCGGCGAATGGCAGAGCCGCTGTTTCGGATGCGGGTGGCAGCAGCCCCGTCGCCGATTACGAGCCGGTCTGGGTCGAAACCCCGGAATGCACTGCCTGTGACGAGTGCACCGAACTCAACCCAAAAATATTTGCCTATAACGACGACAAGAAGGCGGTGGTCATCGATCCCAAGGGAGGCAAATATAAGGACATCGTCAAGGCAGCGGAAAAGTGCACCGCAGGCTGCATCCACCCCGGCACGCCATGGAATCCATCCGAAAAGGACCTGGACAAACTGGTCAAACGCGCTGCGAAGTACCAATAGGCCTGGCAAGCGAGTCTTTATAGCTATGGGACTTATCGACCTGCTGTTCGGGCTGAAAAGCTTCACCCACGGTATCCATCCCCCCTACCACAAGGATACGGCGGGCAAACCGATTCGCCGCCTGCCTTTTCCGTCGCAGTTGGTATTGCCGCTGAATCAGCATATCGGAAAACCGGCAATCCCCCTGGTCCGAAAAGGCCGGGAAGTGGTGCGCGGAGAGCCGATAGCGAAGGCGGACGGCCACTTTTCCGTGCCCTTGCACGCACCCGCGACCGGCCGGGTGCGGACTATCGAGTTGATGCCGACGCCCAGGGGTCCCAAGTCCGATGCCATCATCCTGGATGTCTATGAAGGATCTACTCAAGAGGTACTCTGGAAACAACCACGGGAGATGAGCGATCTCTCTGCGGAAGAGATCATCCGAGCGATTCAGGAGACCGGCATGGTGGGGCTCGGCGGAGCGGCCTTCCCTTCCCACATAAAGTTGATCATACCCGAAGGCAAACAGGTCGATACCCTGATCATCAACGGCTGCGAGTGCGAGCCCTATCTGACCTGCGACCATCGCATCATGCTTGAGCACCCGAAGGCGTTGATACAGGGCATTCACTATGCGATGCGGGCCTCCGGCGCCAGTCAGGCCGTCATCGGCATTGAAGACAACAAAATGGATGCCGTCGAAGTGTTGCGCGGCAACCTGTCAAAGGGTAGCCCGGTACGGGTCGAGGCGGTTGAGACCAAGTATCCGCAAGGCTCGGAGAAGATGTTGATCAAATCGCTGCTCAACCGGGAAGTGCCTGCCGGTGGGCTGCCTGCCGATGTCGGTGTGGTGGTCAACAATGTGGGCACCCTCGCAGGCCTCGGACACCTGCTCCCGGAAGGCCGGGGACTGATTGAGCGCGTCATCACCGTAGCCGGTCCGGGGATCGTCAAACCGGGCAACTACCTGGTTCCGCTGGGAACGCCGGTACGCCATATTCTGCAACAGGCGGGCTATGAGGGGGCTCGAACCGAGTTTATTTTAGGCGGACCGATGATGGGGCCGGCGGTCTCCGCCATGGACACTCCCCTTACCAAGGGCACCTCTGGTCTGCTGGTGCTCAACGAACCTTCGATCGAGGAAGAGAGCAATAAGATCTGGCCCTGTATCCGTTGCGCACGCTGCGTCAGTGCCTGTCCCATGTATCTCAACCCCTCTATGCTTGGGCAGATGGCGGCCAAGCGTAAATATGAAGAGATGGCGCAGGATTACCACCTTAACGACTGTTTCGAATGCGGTTGTTGTTCCTATGTCTGTCCTTCCAACATCCCGTTGGTACAATATTTTCGCATTGCCAAGGCGATCAACAGGGAACAGGCGACATGAGCAAACCCACCATAGAACTACGCACCTCACCCCATGTCCATGCGGACGGCGATGTGGCGAAGATCATGCGCAATGTAGTCTATGCCTTGCTGCCGATCTGCGCATTCACCATCTGGCAATTCGGCATCAGTGCACTTGCCCTGCTGTTCGTGGTAACCGCCACCTGTCTGTTGAGCGAGCGCCTGTTCAACCATCTGAGCAGTCAGCCCAGCAGTCTGAGCGACTGGTCGGCCACCATTACCGGTCTGTTGCTGGCCCTGACCCTGCCCCCCGGTTTTCCCTTGTGGATGGGTGTGGTAGCCGGCTTCATCGCCATCGCCCTGGGCAAGGCCCTGTTCGGCGGTCTCGGCATGAACGCCATGAATCCCGCGCTGATCGGCCGCGCCTTCGTGCAAGCCGCCTTTCCCGTGGCCATCACCACCTGGACACCTGCCTTTTTCGAGGGACGCTTCAGCCGGTTTATTCCGACCACCCTGACACCTCCCTTTCTACAATCCCCCACCATCGGGGAGTGGGTGGCGGAGGTCAAAGTTGACGCCTTCAGTGGAGCCACGCCGTTGGCGCTACAGAAATTTGAGGGTGTGCAGACCGACATCCTGGAACTGTTGCTCGGCGCCACGGCCGGATCGGCCGGGGAGACCTCTGCGTTGTTGATCCTGATTTGCGGACTCTACCTGGCCGCGCGAAAAATGCTCGACTGGCGGATCCCGACAATGGTGATGCTGGGCGCAGCCGTTACCGCCGGCATCTTCTTTGTCATCGATCCGGCGCGCTATCCCGACCCCCTGTTCGTGCTGTTTTCCGGCGGTCTGATGCTTGGCGCCTGGTTCATGGCGAGCGACATGGTGGGTTCGCCCGTGACCCCGTTGGGGGTCGTCATCTACGGCCTGATGATCGGCGTCATCACCGTGATCATCCGTCTCTTCGGCGGCCTCACCGAAGGAGTGATGTACGCCATACTATTAGGCAATGCCGCCACCCCGCTGATCGATCAGATTACCCAGCCCCGTGTCTTCGGACAGCAGAGGGCAAACAAATGAGCACCCCCGAAAGCGAAATCATGAAACCGGCCACACCCGCCGGACCGATGATCCGCACCCTGATGGGTATCGCCATGCTGTCCGGATTTCTGGTGGTGTTGACCTATCAGTTGACCAAGCCGATGATCGAGGAAAACCAGCGCCGAGCCATCGAGGCCGCCGTCTTTCAAGTAATACCGGGCGCTGTTGCGCGGCAGGATTTTCTGCTCGATGACAGCGGTGTGGTTGCGGTTACCCCTGAGGGTCCCAGCGAAGGCATTCCCATCTACGCAGGCTATGACAGTGACGGGAGATTGAAGGGTATCGCCGCCAAGGCCGCCGCGCAGGGTTATGCGGACATGATCCATCTCCTGTATGGCTATGACCCGGCTTGCCGGTGCATCCGCGGCATCAAGGTGTTGAAGCTGGCGGAGACGCCGGGACTGGGGGACAAGATCATCACCGACAGCGATTTCGTCGCCAACTTCGACGCCCTGGACGCCATCCTATCCAGCGACGGCAGGGCCCTGGCGAATGACATTGTGACCGTCAAGCACGGCACTAAGCAGCACGCCTGGGAGATCGACGCCATCTCCGGGGCCACGATCTCCTCCAAAGCAGTGGGAAAGGCGCTGAACCGGTCTGCCAAACGGATATTGCCGAAACTGATGCCACATCTGGATGACCTGGCGCAACAGATGGTGATTCAAAGATGAATCCGGGAATGCCATGATTAGTCCGGGATTAATGATTCATTATGCGAAATGAAGACGAATTGACCATGACCAAGCGAGAGAACGACACCATTACCTGGGAGACCTTCAACGAAGGCCTGTGGCGGGAAAATCCGGTATTCGTCATGCTGCTGGGGATGTGTCCGGTGTTGGCGGTGACCAACTCGGCGATCAACGCGCTGGCGATGGGGCTCGCCACCACCTTCGTACTGCTCGCCTCCGGCGCGCTGATCTCCCTGCTGCGGCGCAGTATCCCCAAACAGGTGCGGATCGCCACCTACATCGTCATCATCGCCACCTTCGTCACCATCGTCGACTACACCATCCAGGCCATCTCACTCGATCTCTACAATGCACTGGGGGCATTTATTCAGTTGATTGTGGTGAACTGCATTATCCTCGGACGCGCCGAGGCCTACGCCTCGAGAAATCGCCCGCTAAAGGCAATGACCAATGCCCTGGGAATGGGCATGGGTTTCACCTTCGCCCTGCTCTGCCTGGGGGTGGTGCGCGAGATCCTCGGCGCCGGCAGCCTGTTCGGCTTCGACCTGTTCGGTCCTCGTTTCCAACCCTGGGTGGTGATGGTGCTCCCCCCCGGCGGGTTTCTCGTGCTTGGGGCTTGGCTGTTGCTGTTCGAATGGATCAGGCAACGCAAAGCACGCACAGCGCTTAAACCGGCAACGGAAACATGATGATTACTTTTCAATGGTTGGTTTTGAATTTTGCATCGAATGTGCGCGCTTCGCGCACGCTTCATTTAATTCATCATTCACAATTCGCAACGCAGTGACGAACATGCCGGAAGAAACACTCAGCTTCATCTTCCTCAACGCAGTGCTGGCGAACAATTTCGTCCTTGCGCTGTTCCTCGGTCTCTGCCCCTTTCTGGGCGTTTCCGGCAAACTCGATACGGCCCTGCCGATGGGGTTGGCCACCATGTTCGTGATGCTGGTCAGTTCCGTCTGCGCCTATCTGATCAATCTGCTTCTGGTGAGTTTCGAAATCGAGTTCCTTCGCTTGATCGCCTATATCGCAGTGATCGCCAGTGCGGTGCAACTGGTCGAGATGGCGCTGAAGAAATTCTCTCCCGGCCTGTTCCGCTCCCTGGGCATCTTCCTGCCACTGATCACCACCAACTGTGCGATCCTCGGTCTGGCGCTGTTCCAGACCTTCAAGGAGTACGACTTTCTCCAGTCCCTGGTCTATGCCCTGGGCGCCGGCGCCGGCTTCACCCTAGCGATTCTTTTAATGGCCGGCCTGCGGGAGAAGCTGGACCTCTCCACCATGCCCACCATCACCCAGGGCGCCGCCGTCAGTCTGATGCTTGGCGGTCTGCTCTCGCTATCCTTCATGGGCTTTGCCGGCCTGGGGGGCTAGCCCTGCCCATTACCCACAAATATTTCCACCCTTTAAAAACAACGAGTTACAAACCATGCCCCTAACAGCCAACAAAAATATGAACCTAACGAAAACAACAGGTTATGTCATGTCTGTTCCCATATTTCAGACTTATGGGTAATGGGCAGGGCTAGCCCGCATTTCTCACCAGGCGGACCGGATAAACTGAGCATATTATGAAACTTAAAGGAGTTAGCTGCGAAAAATGCGGGTAGTACATTTACACCTTGTCCTATTTGTTTTTTGGAACAAGCCGGCTTCGCACCCCAAGGGCACTTCCTTCGGGGCGGATCTTGAGCGATTAGCCTTGAACCATAGCCACAGCTATGCTTCGGCGGCTAATCGTTCAACCTCCTTCGCCGACTTGCCCCAAAAATCCAAATCCTGATGAGAAATGTGGGCTAGATGATCGACTATCTGATTGCCATAACAATCATTCCCATGCTGCTGCTCGGCTGGCTGATTGTACAGTCGATCGCACGGCGTTTCGCCAAGCTGCATCCTGAATCGGGTCCTCCCAGGGAAGAGGGTTCGGGCTGTGGTAAAAGCTGTCCATGCAGTGGCGGCAGTTGTCAACATCAAGGAGATCACCCTAGAGGTTTAAGCAATGAGTGAACCATTCAATCAACCCGAGAACCGGGGAGAAGCGGTGAATGAGCTGGTCATCCGGTTCGAAGACCTGAAGATGGACAATGTCGATCAAGCCGGGGGAAAGAACGCCTCCCTGGGCGAGATGATCAACGGCCTTGCCGATGCGGGCGTCAGCGTACCGGGCGGCTTTGCCACCACCGCTGATGCATTTCGTGAATTCCTGCACCACAATCGCCTGGCGGAACGGATTGACCCGCTGTTGCAGCAGTTGGATGTGGAAGATGTCACGGCCTTGGCGGAAACAGGCAAGACTGTGCGAGAGTGGGTGGTTGAGGCCCCCTTCCCCGAAGAACTGAAAAATGCCGTCACAGCCGCCTATAGGAAACTCACCGGCGATGCCGCTGAGCCACCCTCAGTGGCGGTTCGCTCCTCGGCAACGGCTGAGGATCTGCCTGACGCCTCTTTCGCCGGTCAGCAAGAGACCTTCCTCAATGTGCAGGGGTTGGATGATGTGATGGTCGCCATCAAGGAGGTGTTCGCCTCCTTGTATAACGATCGCGCGATTTCCTACCGGGTACACCAGGGTTTCGCTCATGAAGAAGTCGCGCTTTCCGCCGGTATCCAACGCATGGTGCGCTCCGATATCGGCTCCGCCGGCGTCATGTTCACCTTGGATACCGAATCGGGGTTCAAGGATGCGGTTTTCATCACCAGTTCTTACGGCCTGGGAGAGACCGTTGTCCAGGGTGCGGTCAATCCGGACGAATTCTATGTACACAAAGGGAATGTAACGACGGGACGCCCCGCCATCCTACGCCGCAGCCTGGGCAGCAAGGCGATCAAGATGGTCTACGGCCAGGCAGGGGAAGATCGCGTCATGACCGCCGAGGTGCCCGAGCGGGAGCGCCGACAATTCTCCCTGAGCGACGAACAGGTGGAGAGTCTGGCGCGGATGGCCGTCACCATCGAGAAACACTATGGTCGTCCGATGGATATCGAATGGGGCCTGGACGGCAGCGACGGCCGGCTCTATATCCTCCAGGCCCGCCCCGAAACGGTGGAGAGCCGGGTCGACGCCGCATCCGTCGAGCGCTTCAAGCTGGAGGAGAGAGGTAAGGTGCTTGCCCAGGGCCGCGCCATCGGACAGCGCATCGGCAGCGGGGTTGCCAAGATCATCCACGATGCCGGCGAAATGGCCAAGGTTACCGCAGGGGACGTGCTGATCACCGACATGACCGATCCGGACTGGGAACCGGTCATGAAACGCGCCTCGGCGATCGTCACCAACCGCGGCGGACGGACCTGTCACGCGGCGATCATCGCCCGCGAACTGGGTATTCCGGCGGTGGTCGGCTGTCATGACGCCACCGAGACCCTGAAGGACGGTCAGGAGGTCACGGTCTCCTGCGCCGAGGGCGATGACGGTCTCATCTATGAAGGTCTGCTGAAATTCTCTATCACCCACGGCGATGTCACCCGTCTGCCGGAGCCCCCCGCCAAGATCATGATGAATGTGGCCAACCCGAGCCGCGCCTTCGCCTTCAGCCGCATCCCCAATGCCGGTATCGGTCTGGCGCGCCTCGAGTTCATCATCAACACCACCATCGGCGTGCATCCTCGCGCATTGATGGAGTTCGACAAACTACCCGCTGATATCAAAGCCGCAGTACAGGAGCGGATCGACGGTTACGACGACCCGGTCGGCTTCTATGTGGAGAAGCTGGTGGAGGGTATTTCGACCCTGGCCGCCGCTTTCGAGGGCAAGCCGGTGATCGTGCGCATGTCCGACTTCAAATCCAACGAATACGCCAATCTGATCGGCGGCGAACGCTACGAACCCAAAGAAGAGAATCCGATGATCGGCTTCCGTGGCGCTTCCCGCTACATCTCCGAAGATTTCCGACCCTGCTTCGAACTGGAGTGCCGCGCCCTGAAACGGGTGCGCGAGGCGATGGGCTTCAGCCATGTGGAGATCATGATTCCCTTTGTCCGCACCCTGGATGAGGCCGCCGAAGTCATCAGGCTGCTGGCGGAGAACGGTCTGAAACGGGGCGAGAACGGCCTGCGGGTGATCATGATGTGCGAACTCCCTTCGAATGCGGTGCTGGCCGAGGAGTTCCTCGAATACTTCGACGGTTTCTCCATCGGCTCCAACGACATGACCCAGTTGACCCTGGGATTGGATCGTGACTCCGGTCTGGTGGCCGACAGCTTCGACGAGCGCAATCCGGCGGTGAAGAAGATGCTCGGCATGGCCATCCGGGCCTGTAACGACGCCGGCAAGTATGTCGGCATCTGCGGACAAGGACCTTCGGACTACCCGGATCTGGCCGAGTGGCTGGTGGAACAGGGCATTGCCAGCGTTTCACTGAACCCGGACACCGTGGTCGACACCTGGCGGTTGTTGACCGGTCTGAAAAGTTGAACAAGCTGATCTGGTGCGGCAGGGCCACACCCTTGTATGATCCTAAAAACCGTAGTCGGGCGGGGTGAAGTGTGCGCTTGCGGCGGTGCAGGGCAAGGGTCACGCCTGCACATCCCTGTGCTTGCGACACTGGTGCATCCCTGCACGGCGCGCAACGACGCGGAATCGTTATTCTATTCCAAGGCGTTGCAACGCAGCCATGCGCCCCCGCAGAGGAAAGGGCCGATTGCTTTTGCCGGGGACGCATAGGCCGTCCCGGGATTGCGCCGGATCGATATCGGCGATGCGTTGGGCCGGGTCCATGATCTCAATCAAAGCGACGAACCCACGCAAGCGCCTCCTCCGCACCGTCGAGTCTGTCAGACACCCTGAAGAGAGAACTGCTGTATCCTTCAAAGCGAACCGGTTTGGTATAGCGCG
>JAHXHR010000007.1 GCA_025656505.1 Candidatus Thiodiazotropha sp. (ex Epidulcina cf. delphinae)
TAATATACTATTTGATGAAAAACTGGGTCACTTGAATTATTCCGTAAATCCAGTCACATAAATCGGGAAGTTATTACGTGCCCATTCCTTATCCTCATCACTACTATAATATGAGTATGCAAGGCTTAAAAAACCTGTTTGATAAATTTTTACATATAGAGAAACAAGAGGTAATAGCTAGTGGCTTGCCCATATGGACGTTAACATGGTTTTTGAATAGCTGGTTAAGTGGCTTGGATGATAATGCAAAAAGTGAATTTCTTGGAATGACTGTTGCAGATTTGATTGGTAATCCAATAGACTATTTTGAACGACAATTCGTTAAAAAACTTTCTATAGAAAAAAATATAGAATTGGCTTGTACTACTTCTCTAATAGCTAAAAAATTATGTTAATTCATTGGATATTCAGCCATTGCAGTAGTGATATGGCAAGACTTTTACTGACAAATAATCACGCAACTTTTCGGTACGTTTTGTCATAGCCCAATGGCGTCTGATAGCCGATAGTTGAGTGGCGTCTCCGGCGGTTATAAAACACCTCGATATGCTCGAAAATATCTTGCTTAGCTTGTCGGCGTGTCTGATAACGTCTGTGATAGATCAGCTCCGTCTTCAGCGTATGGAAAAAGCGCTCTGAAGGTGCGTTATCCCAACAGTTACCTTTTCGGCTCATGCTGCCAATGAAGCCTTGGTCTTTGATGGTTTTCTGATAGAGATCAGAAGCATATTGGCTACCACGATCACTGTGGACCATGAGGCATTTAAGTGGTTTGCGCTTCCAGATCGCCATCACCCATGCGTCATTTGCCGGTTGAGCAGGCATGCGCTCCGACATCGCCCAGCCCACAATGGCCCGTGAGTAGGGGTCAATCAAGACCGCAAGGTAGAGCCGGCTCTCATTGGTCCGGATGTAGGTGATGTCACCCGCATACACGGTATCCGGCTACTCCACCATGAATTCTCGATCCAGCAGATTCGGCACGACAGGGCGGCCATGGTTGGAATTTGTTGTCGTCCACCAAGTCCTTGAGGATACGCCTGGCTCCGTAGGCTCCACGGCTCTTCTCGTGGCTCTCCTTCACTTTCTCACTCAAGCGCATATCTTCAAGACTGCGGGCGCTCTCAGGCCCTTTCAGCCCGTCATAGTAGGCACGCAGGGAGACAGCCATCAGGTCGCACATTCGGGTCACGGTAAATGTCTCATGATGGCGTTCAATGATGTCACCGATATGGGCCGATCGCTCTCTTTTGCCGGTTTGACCGCTGACTCTTTAAACGCTGAGGTATAGTCGCTCTGTTTCTTCTGATTACTCATCGGTACACACTCTCCAGTTAGGCCACAAGATTATTTGAGGTTGTGTGTCCGGGATAGTCTAGCCACATCAACCCGGATAGACCCAAAAAAGAAGACAATCGCCATTAGGCACCAGAGTGATGGTAGTATGTTTTGTATCGCCGTGTTTATCCTTTAAGGGTGGGGACAGGGTATTTTTCCTTATGCTGCTGGCCTATTTTCAGAGCGCAACGAATATTGGCTCAGAAAAAAGAATACAATATCGCCTCCTACCGTGACCAAACGGAATAGTAACGCAAGGATTAATGCAGGTCCTTCTCCACTGAGTGGCATCAGTAATAGAACCAAAATTGCCTCACGAATCCCAATCCCTGAGGGTGCTCCGGGGGTGATGAAGCCGATTAACCAGGAGATGGCAAAGGCACTGAGGAGAAGTGTGTTGTCTGCACTCACAGTGATCCTTCCGGTAACAAAACAGATGAGTGCAAGGGCTAGACCGGAGATGAGAAAAAAGAGCAGATAGTACGAAAGAGGTAGAAGCATCGAGACTGGCGGGATTGATGGAATAGCGGGTCGGTGCCTATGCAAAATTGATGGTGTGAAGAGATAGATGATGAGGATAAACGGCGCGATTATGGGTATCCAGGTAAGCTGATCGAACTGATGGGTGATTGTGTTGCCGCCAACCAGGGTAATGATTAGTGCGGCACTGAACAAGCCGGTTATTTCGAAGATTGAGGTTAGTGCCAGGCGTGTGTGTGACACGCCGGCTGCCTTGCCCATCGCGTGACGGCCGGCAAGGTGCGCAATATTTCCCGGAATATATTTGCCGATTTGACTTTTACCATAAATCCGGGTGAGAGTCCTTTGTTTGACGGTGTGTTCACCGCAGAGTCTCAGCAGTCGTATCCAGGCTGAAGAGAGGGCGAAATTGGCCATTCCATAGATAATCACCCCTACTCCAAGAGTGGCGAAAGAGGGTGCCGAGGGTCTCCATGACAGTAAGACATCCCGATAGCCCCATAACAGATGGGCTATGTAGAAGAAGGAGAGGAGTACCAGCAGACCGCCCATTATCGAGAGCCATCTTGGGGTGGTTATCTTATTCTGAGACGGATCGGACTTCATGGATTTGTCATGTTGCAGGATAGCAAGTCAAGTGATGGACAATCATCGTTGTAGATACGAGTCTGGCTCTTCAGCCCGACAAATGGATTGGCGTTTTAAACGCGTCCTTTTCCACACAATGGCATTGATGGCGCTGATCGTGATTGCCGTGATGAAAATCCCTTCGTGGGAGAGACCATAGCGCCGTTTGATATACTCTCGCGTGTGCCTGGATGGAAGAATACAGGTATCGATGACTCGGTCAAGCACTTGAAGCATTCGGATGTGCTTGACTACAAATTTCCATCTTGGCGTTTCGTGCGGGATCGATTGCGAAACGGGGAATTGCCGCTCTGGAATACATTGGTGTTGGGGGGAGCGGCTATCGCTGCTGATGACACGCTCCATATTGACACTCATCTTTGCGCGCTATGCGGTAATCGATGATAAAAGCATAGGGCTGTATGTCTCCGTGCCGGTCAACTTGATTATGATTTCCATCGGTAGCTATTAACCCGACATATTAGGTCACCGGGTTAATAAACGTGAATCGTTTGGCCGCCCTATTGGGTGCATTTGCCTGGATTCCAATGGGCTACACTAGGCAAATCCCACTGATTGGAAGCAGTATGATCAATAGACTGATTTTGATCTTAGGACTGGAATTTTACGGTCATAACCATCTTGGTTTCAGTCGCCGGATACGATAGACTCTTCGCTTACGCACCCCTGTTGGAAAATTTCTTGCCGGTGTTGTTTGCGCTTCAGGTGTTTGTGGAACCGGTGGTCTGATCCTATCCCGGTTGGTCTCTCGCTCATAGTGGAGAGCAGGTTGAGCCGGGGTTGTTCCTGGAAGTCTTGCCTGACGTGCCGGTAAGCGGAAAAGGAGAGATTAAGTTACTGTTACCTGCCAACAGAATACATCCAGCCGGGTATTGCATCATTGACGAGTATCCTGCTCATGATCGAGATGATTTTTCAGGCAGATAAAGTGAATCGATGGTTTCGGTAGGAGGAAAGTAGTGTATCGAATTGAAGCGAAAGACTCTGATGCAACATCAATCGATTGGAGTGGCGCAGCGGTGTTGCTGCTGGTTGTATCGGCCGCACTGTTTCGTTTTATGTTGACCGCAGGTTTGCCGCTGTCCGCCTATGCCGTTCAAGTCTTCGACGACGACCTGTTCATTCGCTTGGCGGAGAGTGTGGTGGCGGGGGAATGGCTTGGTAATTACGATAAGCTGACCCTGGTCAAGTCTCCGCTCTATCCTCTGTTCATTGCTGCAAACTATTTACTGGGTTTCCAGTTCAAGGCGATGGAGCACTTGCTCTATATTCTGGCTTGTGTGGTTTTTTATTTCGCGCTGCTGAAAATCTCTGTGAACCGCTATCTGGCGTTAGTGCCTTTCCTGCTGTTGCTGTTCAGCCCCTACCACCATGGCAGTGTGGAGCGCGGCTGGTTCTATACTGCACTGACCCTTTTGGTTGTTGCGGGTATGTTCTATCTCACCTCTTTGCGGATGGTGTCAGGCGTGATTAGGCGCCGCTACGCGCTTCTGTTAGGCTTGGGACTGGCCGCTCTCTATCTATCGCGGGAGGAGACGGTTTGGCTTTACCCGCTCCTCATGGTCGCCTTTGTCCTGCTGTTCTATCAGGCTGACAGGCGCGGTATGGTCATACAAATGGGTAAAACCCTGCCTTTGATTTTGCTGGGGGCGGCATTTCCCATACTGGTGGTGATGAGCTTGAATTACTTCAATTACGGTCTATTTGGTGTGAAGGATGCCACTTCCAGCCAGTTCATTTCGGCCATAAAAGCAATGAAAAGTGTGCGCTCCGGTGAGGAGATGCCTTATGTCGATGTCAGTCGTGATGCGCTACGCGAGATGTATAAGGTAAGTCCAACCTTGTTGGATCTGGACCTCTATCTGAGTGGGAATAACGGCAAAACGTGGGGCAGTTATATGTGTCGCCGGTATGCGTCGGCATGCGGGGAGATCGGCGGCGGGTACTTTTTCTGGGCCTTGCGAGACGCAGTGGAGGCGAACGGCGGTTTTCAGCAATATGCAGAGACGCAAAGGGTCTTTTCAGACATTCACGACGAACTTAGTGCGGCCTGCAATGACAATCGGCTGGATTGTTCGCGGAGTGTCTGGCCGGTTCGTTATCCTATTCGCTGGAACAGAGTGGATAGCTATCTGGCGAAGCTGCCTGGGATTTTCACCTATATGGTAACAGGGTTACATGGCCGTCTGCCTGGGTATGGCCCTTCCAGGGGGCCGCAGGAAAGGCTCGATGCGTTCATGCGGCTCTCCAATTCGTTTCTGCTTCCTCAGTCATCTCAGACCTTCACCCTCTCTGGCTGGCTGATTTCCGATGATCCTGACAAATATCTGGCCATTGTCCCGAAGGAGCAGAAAAACTATTCCGCCAGTTTCAGCTTAAAAAAGAGCCCGGATTTACCGCACCATTTCCCACAAAACGACTATGCCGGTATCTCGAGGTTTTCCACACAGGGGCAGTGTGAAAACGGCCAGTGCGAGTTGTTGGTCATGTCAGGCTCCCAGCGCATACGGGTGGATCAGTCGAAGGTCAAACCGGGTAAGGGTCTGCAGATCGATGGCATGCGTCTGCATATAGATTCTATTGTGAAAGAGAGTATTGACCCTCCGTTGATTTGGAAGATCGAGACGTTTAAAAAGATCGGTCGGGTTTACAATGCTGCCTTGGTGTATTTGACCGCAGCCGCATCGGTCATTTTTCTCTATGCGCTTTTCGCCCTGGCGTATCGGGGATACAGGAGCTTGTTGTTCGGTGTGGCCGTGATGAGCCTGTTCGCGATTGGTGGGCGTCTCGCGGTATTGGCGTTGTTTGACGATTTCACCCAAATCCCGATTGTCGGTCAATTCCGCCATTTCCTGGCGGTAATGCCGTTTCTGCTGATGTTCATCGGGTTGAATATTCTGATGTTGTTCGATCTTATTCCCGGCCTCAAGCGGAAAAACCATACCCATAGAGCGGAGCAGGAGGCTTTAGGGTCATCGCCTGAGCGTGCGGATTCGGTTGATATTGAAGCGGATGAACGATCTCATAAGGAAGCCACCTCGACATCACTGCCGGCGACCCACTGAAATACCCCTCGATAATCTCTTGGAAAGGCTTGAAGTGGTTGTGCTTTTTAAGTTTAACTTCGACAATGGGTATTTGTTCAATTGCGGAATTTTCCCATGCTGAAACATAACAGAGGGCCGTTGGTTGAAAACGGCATAGTGGTTGGTAATACAACGGACAAGTATGAGTCCGCAAATCCCATAACCCGCTTTCTGACCGACAACTTCTGCCGTGCTGTGGGTGAGCTTACGGCGCGGATAGCGCCGGAGGATATCTTTGAGGTGGGGTGTGGCGAAGGGCATGTGACAAAGGTGCTGCTTGAGCGAACGGAGGCAAAAATTCATGCAGTGGATATTTCCGAAACCATACTCGATATCGCCAGGGGCAATGTGAATTCTCCACGGGTCGTTTTTGCATGTAAGAATATCTACGCTATCGATAGCGTCACCGAACATGCCGGCTTGGTTGTCTGCTGCGAGGTGCTGGAGCATCTGGATGATCCGCAATGTGGCCTGAAGATTCTTGCCGATGCAGCCAAACCCTATGCCATCTTGAGTGTTCCCAGAGAGCCGCTGTGGCGGGTGTTGAACATGGTCCGTGGGGCCTATTGGAAGGATCTGGGGAATACTCCCGGACACCTGCAGCATTGGTCCAGAGGGGGGTTTATCCGCTTCGTATCACAGGAGTTCGAGGTAATGGAGGCCCGGTCAGTGCTGCCTTGGACAATTCTTCTTGCCCGCTCGATGTCCGCGTAAGCGTTGGCTCCTGTCTGATGCTGCGCTTTATCCTGCTTTTCTCCATCATTCTCGTCGGACTGTTCACTCTGGAACTGCTTTCCTTAGGTTGAGGGACGAAAGCTCAAGCCTTGAGGTGCTCTGTCATCCAGTGTCAAGTCTTGGCTGGAGTTAACCTAAAAACCGCAGTTGGGCGGAGTGAAGTGTGCGCTTGCGGGGGTGCAGGGCAAGGCGCAACGACGCGGAATAGTTATGCTATTCCAAGGCGTTGCAACGTAGCCATGCGCCGCCGCAAGCGTACAATTCACCCCGTAGCGTGATTCACCCGGCAGGTGAATAGGCCAATCGAAGTCAATAGCTTGCCTATCAATAGCTTAGTATCAGGATGGAGCGGTCAACTGCGGTTTTTAGGGTTAAGTGTTCCTATGGTTGGTATCGGTATTCATTGGTTTAAGCGCAGTATCCGCCACTTAATAAGGTGCTCATGCAAGGATGCCGTGAACGGCGCTGCCGCTTAGCTTGCGATATGCTCTTCAGGCCGAGACTTGTTCGGAGCGCGTCTGCCGTCCCTGCCGTTCGCTGTGTTCAGGGACCAGTTGGTTGAGTAGTTTTTTCAGTGCTTCGCTGTCGATCGATTCGCATGCCTCGGACATCTCCTCCAGGATATTCGTCAGCCACTGCCAGTCCACCTGGCGGTGGCGGGCCAGGAAAACCTTCTCGTGGGCGGTTTTTTCAAGTTGCTCCTTTTCGTGGAACAACTCCTCATAGAGTTTTTCGCCGGGACGCAGGCCGATGTATTCGATTTGGATATCGGCGCCGGGGGTTCTGCCCGAGAGATGGATCATCTGCTCCGCCAGATAGCTGATCCTGACCGGCTCCCCCATGTCCAGGACGAAAATTTCGCCGCCCTGGCTCAGGACCACGGTCTGCATGATCAGCTGGCACGCCTCGGAGATGGTCATGAAGTAGCGCTCCATGCGCGGGTCCGTCACGGTGACCGGGCCGCCCGCCTCGATCTGTTTGCGAAACAGCGGGATGACGCTGCCGGCGGAATCCAGCACATTGCCGAAGCGGACGGTAATGAAGTTGGTCTTGGAGTGGGCATTCAGATTCTGACAAAGGATCTCGGCCGCCCGTTTGCTCGCCCCCATCACATTGGCCGGGTTCACCGCCTTGTCGGTGGAGACCAGCACGAACACGCCGCAGCCGAAACGGTCGGCCGCCTGCGCCACATTGCGGGTGCCCAGGACATTGTTGCGCACCGCCTGGCGCAAACGGTTTTCCAGCATCGGCACATGTTTGTAAGCGGCGGCGTGGAACACCACTTGCGGTTGAAATCGGGCAAACAGATTTTCCACATAGGGCCTGTCGGTGATATCGCCGAGACGGCATTCGAGGGGCAGATCGGGAAACGCCTTGAGCAGCTCCATTTCGATGGAGTAGAGATTGAACTCGCTGTTCTCCAACAACACCAGGCGGGCAGGTTTCAGTCCGGCCAGTTGGCGGCAGAGTTCGGAGCCGATCGAACCGCCGGCGCCGGTGACCAGGACGGTTTTGCCGGAGAGCGCCGCGTCGATGGCCTGCCAGTCGAGGGAGACGGGGTTGCGTCCCAACAGGTCTTCGATGGAGACGGAGCGCAGGTGATTGATCTGGACATTGCCCGACATCAGATCATTCAACTGCGGCACGGACCTGAACGGCGCATCGGCCGCTTCGCACAACTCGACAACTCGCCGCATCTGTCTTGAGGAGGCGGAGGGGATTGCCAACATAATGATATCGATGGCGAGTTTTTCGGTCAGCTCCGGAATGGCTTCGCAGGTGCCGGCCACGGGTAGGCCGTGAATCTCTCGGCCCTGACGGCGTAACTTGTCATCGACAAAGGCCACCGGCCGGTAGTCGCCTCGGCGGTTGCGCAGGATATCCCGGGCCAGCATCTCGCCGGCCTTGCCTGAGCCCACGATCAGCACCCGCTGGCTGGGAGAGAGGTCTAGGTTGCGGTCCTTCAACAAGCGGTAGATCAGGCGTGGTCCACTCAGCAGCATCACCAGCAGGATCGCGTAGATGATGGGGACCGAGCGTGGAACGCCCCCGGCCCGGGTGAAGACGAACAGCAGCGCCACACTGACCACCGTGCCGACCAGCACCGCCTTGAGGATGCGCAGGATGTCGGGCAGCGAGGCAAAGCGCCAGATGCCCCGATAGAGGCCGAACAGGAGAAAGGCGGTGAGCTGGATCGGTAGCACGAAGAGCAGGGCCAGCAGGGCGTCCTGGTAATACGAGGCGGGGAGAACCTCCAGATTGTAGCGAAACCAGAATGCCAGGAACCAGGCGATGGGCACCATCAGCACATCGTGCCCGAGCGCTACCGCTTGAGAGCGCAAATGGCGAGGTATGAGTTGTCTGCTCATTCAGGCACTCCTGGATCCCAAAGTGTAGCTTGGACAGCCGACGATGGGCCATTCTACCCCATTGTGTGAAACTTGTTGTTTCCCTTATTTCGGTTCGTCTCCGTATCGGGTGGGTTATACTGCAGCCCGGCGCCGTCGATGTCGATCCGTGAACACTCCCTAGGGGGTGTTCTCAATCATCGTTCGCGGCGTGATTCCGGCCCTTTTCCGCGCCGGCGGCGTTGCGATTCGTTGCAATAGAATGACTATTGCGCCTCATCGCGCCTTGCCGGCACGAAAAATGACTCAGAATCACGCTCACTCAGCTAATTGAGAACGCCCCCTAGTAACCGCATAAAGTGCGTAGCCAATTGAAGTCAGTCGTATGCAGCCATCAGACTTAGCCCGGACCCCAAGCCGTCCCTGTCAGACAGAGGCGCTCACATTCCTGCGGGAGAGCGACCGCCTGTCGGCGCAGGATCATGCCCGCGCCGAGGGCTTCGTGCGGGACACGGGCGAGGGTGAGGCCGAGACATTGATCCGCATGGGGTTGATATCGGAACCGGACCTGGCCAAGACCCTGTCCGGGATCTATGCCTTGCCGATGGTTACGGATGCGGGTGAATACCCGGACGAACCAGTGCATGCTCAGGCGATCTCCTTTCGCTATCTGAAAGAGATGAAGGCCATCCCCCTGGCCATGGAGGCGGGCCGGTTGGTGGTGGCGGTGGCCGATCCCGGCCAGGCATCCATTGCCGATGCCGTGCGCCTGGCGACCGACACTGAGGTGAGTCTCAAGGTGGGCCGTTTTTCCGACATCGAGTCCGCGCTGGAGCGGGTCTACGGTGCCGGAAGAAGCGTGATGGGCGAGATCGTCGACGGGCTCGGTGCCGAGGAGGAGGCCGAGGAGGAGGCCGAGGAGAGTATTGAGCACCTGAAAGATCTGGCCAGTGAGGCGCCCATTATCCGCCTGGTCAACCATATCCTGCAGCGGGCGGTGGAAGCGGGGGCCTCGGATGTACATATCGAACCCTTCGAAGAGACCCTGACGGTGCGCTATCGCATCGACGGCATCCTCACCGAGTCGGAGTCCCCGCCGTCCCGCTCCACGGCGGCGATCATCTCCAGGATCAAGATCATGGCCAAGCTCAATATCGCCGAGCAACGGGCGCCTCAGGATGGCCGCATTTCGCTGAGGATTCAGGGCAACGAACTGGAGCTGCGTGTCTCCACGGTGCCCACCCTGTACGGTGAGAGCGTAGTGATTCGCTTGCTTAACAAAAAGAGCATCAGCTTTGAATTCGACAGTCTGGGGTTTGGCGATGTCTCCCTGGCGAGGTTGCAGCAGTCCCTGCAGCAGTCCAACGGCATCATCCTGGTGACCGGTCCCACCGGCAGCGGTAAGAGCACCACCCTCTATACCGCCCTCAATCAGCTCAACAAACCGGGGGTGAAGATCATCACCGTGGAAGACCCGGTGGAGTACAAGCTGGAGGGGATCAACCAGATACAGGTCAAGCCGCAGGTCGGGATGGACTTCGCCAATGCCCTGCGCGCCATTGTGCGCCAGGATCCGGACATTATCATGGTGGGCGAGATGCGTGACGCGGAGACCGTGCGCATCGCGGTGCAGGCCGCCCTCACCGGCCATCTGGTGCTGTCCACCCTGCATACCAACGATGCGGCGGGCACGGTCAGCCGGTTATTGGATATGGGGGTCGAGCCCTATCTGTTGGCCTCCACCGTGAATGCCGTCGTGGCCCAGCGGTTGGCCCGGCGCCTGTGTTTGCACTGCAAGCAGCCGTACACGGCGGATGAGGCGCTTGCCCGGCGTTTTGTTCAGGCGGGCTTGGCCGCCGCGGGAGAAGCTGTGCAGCTCTACCGCCCTGTCGGCTGCGACGCCTGTTCACACACCGGCTTTAGCGGGCGTATGAATATTGCGGAAGTCCTGCTGATATCCGAGGCGATACGCCGGCAGGTGATCGGGCGCGCTCCGGCATCGACTATCCAGCAGCTTGCCGCGCAGGAGGGCATGGATACCATGTACCGGGACGGACTGGCCAAGGTGTTCAAAGGGCTCACCTCCTTTGAGGAGCTGATGCGGGTCAGCGAAGAGGACGAGTGATCCTAGAATCCTCAGTTGAACACCGTGAAGCGTGCTATTCACGGGGTAGCGCTGCTCACCCAATAGGTAAATTCCATCTGATCTGATAAAGCTCATGTTTTCAAAGCAATTTATTACAGTACATAGCGGTCAACTGAGGATTCTAGGGTAATGGCGCGATTTCTCTACAAGGCCAGTGGCGCGAACGGAGAGGTGCGGCAGGGTGAAATGGAGGCGGAAGACACCAGGCAGGTGATCATTGAGTTGCAGCGGGAGCAGATGATTCCGCTACAGGTGAAACGTGTGGCCGGCCTGCGCGGCCTATTGCGCTACGGCGCCGCTTCCCGCAGGCGTAAAATCGGCCAGAAACAGATCCGCTCTTTCGCCAAGGAGCTTGCCACCCTGTTGAAGGCGGGGTTGCCGCTGGAGGGGGCGTTGTCGTTGATGGCGAGGTTGAGCAGCGACGAGGCGGTGAGCGAGGTGATCGATTCTCTGAATGAGTCGATCAAAGGCGGCGCCACCTTCTCCCGGGCGCTGGAGAAGCATAGGGATGTCTTCCCGCAGCTATTTGTGAGCATGATCAAGGCCGGTGAGGCAGGCGGCATGCTCGGTGAGGCCCTGGAGCGGATCACGGAATATATGGAACGCTCTCAGGAACTGAGAGAGAGCGTACGTTCGGCGTTGATCTACCCGACCATTCTGCTGGTGGTCGCTGCGATTTCGGTGATGGTTCTGCTGGTCTTCGTGGTCCCTCAGTTCAGCCGAATGTTTCAGGATATGGGGCGGGAACTTCCTTTGCCGACCCAGGTCGTACTCGCGGCGGGGGATTTCCTGCAGCAGTATTGGTGGTTGCTGCTGGCCGGCCTGTTCCTCACCATAGCCCTGTTTCGCGCCTGGTTGGAGAAAGCGGACAACCAGTATCGCTGGGATCGATGGTTGCTGACGATGCCGTTGGCGGGCGAGTTACTGTTGAAAGTGGAGACCGCCCGGCTTTCACGCACCCTCTCCTCCCTGCTGCACAACGGTCTGACCCTGTTGAGTGCGGTCAACCTGTCACGGGAGGTGCTCAACAATCGCTATATTGCCCGGGGCGTCGAGCAGGCGGCGCAGAAACTCAAGCAAGGTAAGGGCCTTTCCGCCCCTCTGATAGAGCAGAAGGTTCTGCCGGAGCGGGCCATTCGCATGCTTCAGGTCGGCGAAGAGTCGGGAGATATCGGCGCCATGCTGGCTGATGTGGCGGATGTCTACGACCGTGAGGTGCGGGAGACGGTGCAGCGTCTGTTGACCCTGGTGGAGCCGGTGCTGATCGTGGGCCTCGGGCTGGTCATTGCAGGTATAATCATCGCTATTTTGCTGGCGATGTTGAGCGTCAATGATCTGGCATTCTAGCCGTTGATGAAGAGAAACCGATGATGAAATTGAAAACCTGTTTTGTCCGCTGCGGCGGCTTTACCCTGATCGAACTGTTGGTGGTGATGGCGATCCTGGCCATGTTGGCCGGCCTGGTAGGTCCCAGGGTGATGAATGCCCTGGGCGAATCTAAGAGCAAGACCGCCAGGGTGCAGTTGGAGGAACTCTCCGCAGCGCTGGATATCTACCGCCTGGATACCGGAAACTACCCGCGTGGCGAGCCGGGTCTGCCGGCCTTGGTGCAGCGCGTCGATGGTGTGGGTAACTGGAACGGACCCTACTTGAAGAAGCCCAGGCTGCCGAAAGATCCCTGGGGAGCCGACTATATCTACCGCTATCCCGGCGAGCATGGGGATTATGACCTCTACTCGCTCGGCTCCGACGGCGCCGAAGGAGGTGAGGGCGAGGCTAAGGATATCAATGGTTGGGAGTGACCCGGCCGGTGTGCTGAGGAAGCCTGCGGGGTTTACCCTGTTGGAACTGATTGTGGCGCTGAGCATTGCCGGGGCGCTGGCGGCCTTGGTGCCCCCGATGATGGATCGTGTACTCCCCGGCTTGAAGATCAAGGCAGCCGGTCAGGAGATGGCGGCCTCCTTGCGATTTCTGCGAAGCTGGTCCGTCTCACAGGGTAGCGAGGGTGTCTTTACCCTCGATCTGCAACAGAAGCGGTACACCATCACCCCGCGCAAGCGATCCTATGACCTGCCTGGGAGCAGCGAATTGACCTTGGTGTCCGCCGGCGACGAGCGTCGGGGAGAGCGTCAGGGTGCGATCCGTTTTTTTCCCGATGGCAGCTCCAGCGGTGGCCGGATCACCCTTCAGGGCGCCGGGAATACGCACCGGATCGATATCGATTGGCTTACCGGCAGGGTTTTTCTTGCACACTGAGCCGCATACCCCCGCATCGGCGCAGCGGGGGTTTTCCCTGCTGGAAGTACTGGTCGCGTTTACTGTGCTGGCGATCTCCCTCGGCGCGGTGATGCAGGCCCTCTCCAGCAATAACCGGGGACTTGCTATCGCCGCCCGGTACTCCGATGCCGCAACCCTGGCGTCGTCCAAATTGGCTGAGGTCGGCAAGGTCTACCCCCTGCAAGTGTCCGGTCATGAGGGTGAAATGGGGGAAGCCTACCACTGGCGTCTTACGATTCAGGCGAATCCGGATGAGACCGGCTATCTCAAAGATGCCTCGTTTATCGTGACGGCAAAGGTCTCATGGGAGGTAGGGAGTGCGAGCAGGGAATATGTCTTGTCGACGCTGCGAAATCGCTAACCTGCATTTCTCACCAGGCGGCAGTCATGGCTTCACCCTGCTGGAGCTGATGATCGCGCTGGTGCTGATGAGCCTGATCCTGATGCTGCTGTTTGCCGGTTTGGATCTGGGCAGCCGCAGTTGGCAGAAGAGCAGCGAAAAAGCAGAACGCCAGTCCAGCGAACGGCTCACCTTTGACTACCTGCGCCGCACCCTGGGTGGAATGCGCAATGAGCGACTGACAGCGGGGGATAAAATTGAACCGCTCTTTTCAGGCGAGCGCCATTCGCTTCGCTGGGTCGGACCTACGGCCTCCCAGGCCGGTATGGGGGGCGCCTCCCTGTTTCGTCTCGGGCTGCTCGGCGATGAAGAAGGCAAGGTGCTGTTACTCAAGCGCTGGCTCTATCACCCGGAGGTGCTGGAGCGGGCGCCAGCCGAGGGCTGGGATTGGCGCACTCATCAGGATGAGGATCGCATACCCGCAGACGAGCAGGTCTCCGGGGTACGCTACAGTGCGCACCGACTGCTTAGCGGTGTGACCGATATTGAGCTGGATTACTACGGATCGCAGCAAAGAGGCATTCCATCCGCATGGCACAGTGAATGGAAGGAGCCGAAAAAACTGCCGCTACTGATACGTTTGCGACTGCATTACACTGATCGCGTCACGCCCCCCCTGGTGGTGGCGATTCCGAGGGGGGCGGCATGAGCAGAGTACGACAACGGGGCATAGTGCTGGTGCTGGTGCTCTGGACCCTGGTCCTGTTGATGACCATCGTATCGGCGGTGTCATCGTCAGTCCATACGGAATCCACCCTTGCCCACCGTCAGCTTGACCAGGCCCGCTCCAGGGCCTTGGCCGAGGCGGCCTTCCACTACGCTGCCGCCCGCGCCTTCGATCCCGACAGTGAAATGGCCTGGGAGGCCGATGGTCAGCCTCATGGCTGGCGCTTCGACGGTGTCGAAATGGTGATCCGGCTGCAAAAGGAGCAGGAGCGGTTGGATCTGAACGGGGCGACGGCACAGCAGTTGGACCGGTTGCTACAGTTTGTCGAAGTGGATGATGAGGTGCGCGACGGGCTGGTGGATGCGATCCTCGATTGGCGCGATAGCGATTCCCTGCATCGATTGAACGGCGCGGAAGACGAGGCGTATCGTTTGGCCGGCATGCCCTACGGGGCGAAAGACGCGCCTTTCACCACCCCGGATGAGATTGGACTGGTGCTGGGTATGACACCGCAACTGCAGGAGCGTCTGATGCCCCACCTCACCCTTACTGTCAGTAGGGGTAGCGGCTTGAAGCCATCGAGGGTTCTGCCCGGTGGTTTTGGCATGGATGCGGGAAATCATGCACAGATGACAGGCATTCGTGTTCTCGTTGAGATCCCTGGCGAGCAAAGCCCTTTTCTGGCCGAGGCCGTTGTCACGCGGTCAAAGGACAGGTTGCGGTTCATTACGGTAAACTACGCCGTCTCCCCAACCGCGTGGCCGGTGTTTGAAGAGGATTGACGGTGTTGAGAGTGGCAGGGCAAAACATCCTAAGGGTGATGCAGGATCGGTTGATCGAGCCCGTGAAGGGCTGTCTGGCGCAGCGCCTGGGCTATTCCGCCGATAACGGCTGCCGCCTTACGATTGGCCGATCTTCGGGGGTTTTCTACAGCGCACAGGAGGACCGGGAGGGTGTCGAACTGTCATCGCCCGACGCGGACGCCGGCCGGCTCAAGCCCTATCTGCACAACGGTCAGGCAGACGACAGACGACGTATCCGGGTCGAACTCGATCCCGGGTTGCTGCTGGTGCGAGAGGTGCGACTGCCGGTCTCAGCGAAGAAAAACCTCCGTAATGTGCTCACTTATGAGATGGACCGCCTCTCACCTTTCAGAGACGAAGAGGTCTATTTCCATTTCACCCCCCTCGAACAGGACGAAAACAGAGGCAGGATAGTGGGACGCCTGATTGTAGCGCAAAAGCGGAGACTCGACCCCTGGTATGAGTTGCTTGCCCGCCAAGGCATGGAGATCGGCTTGGTCACCCTGGTTGGGGATTCGGTTCCATTGACCTTGAAGCCCCGTCAAGGCAGCAAGTCGGGCACCATGGGCGGCAGCTTGAATGCCCTGCTGCTGGGGCTGCTGCTGTTGCTGGCCCTGGCAGGGCCGGTCTGGCAGCAGCGGCAGATCGCCATCGGCCTCGAACAGGCCATGCAGACGGCCCGGAAAGAGGCCGCCCGGATTATGCAATTACAGGAGAGGCTTACGCTACGTCGTGATGCCGTAGGCATGGTATCGACCGAACGGGAGGACTATCTCGCCCTGTCGGATGTGCTGTTGGAGTTGACGCGTGTGATTCCGTCGGGGAGTTGGTCGCACCGGGTAGCGCTGACGCCGGGGCGGGTGGATGTCAGCGGTGAATCCGGCCAGGCCGCAGAACTGATCACCCTGCTCGAGCGTTCCCCCATGTTTGAAGCGGTTCGTTTCAAATCGCCGGTGGTTCAAAACAGGTTGTCGGGTAAGGAAAACTTCGATCTCACCATGCATTTGACCCGAGGGATAGCGCAATGAACGCGGCCGGCTGGTCGAAAAAGCATTGTGACCTGGCGCTGCTCGGATTGTCGGCAGTCCTGCTGCTGCCCGGATTGGCATTCACCGGACTTTGGCTGAACCTGATGGGCGGCTACAGGGAGGCGGCGGATGACTTCAGGCGCCGCACCGCCCACTATCTGCGTATTGCTCAACGGGAAGATGCTCTCCAAGCGACGCTGAAGTCACCCCGGCTGAACGATTTCATCAAACGGCACTATCTGACCGGTGAGGCTGCCGGTGTGGCCTATGCAGGGCTGCAGCAGCAGGTCAAAGAGGTGATCGAGTCCGCCGGCGGGGCTGCGTTGAGCACGCAGTTGGTTCAGCCGCCGCAGGAGCAAGAGCGGACGGCGGAAAAGATCATTGTCCGGGTGCGTATGCAGGGAGACAGTTATGCGCTGCAAAAGGTCGTCCATGCACTGGAAGCGAGACAGCCGCTGTTGTTCTTCGAGCAACTGATGATTCAGGGACCGTCGCGCATCAAGCCCGAGTTGCATGAGAAGTTGGACATACGCTTTGATGTCTATGGCTACTTTTGGAAAGAAGCGCTATGAACCTAAAAACCGCAGTTGACCGCTCCATTCTGATACTGAACTATTGATATGCAAGCTATTAACTTCGATTTGCCTATTCACTGGCCGGGTGAATCACGCTACGGGGCGAATTGCACGCTTGCGGCGGCGCATGGCTGCGTTGCAACGCCTTGGAATAGCATGACTATTCCGCGTTGCTGCGCCTTGCCGTGTACCCCCGCAAACGCACACTTCACCCTGTCCAACTGTGGTTTTTAGGATGAACGCACTGCAAATCATTCTTTTAGCCATCCTCCTGGCGGTTCTCTCCTTGGAGTGGATAAGCTGGCCTGAGAAGTACCGGCAGGCCCTGTCGGTCACGACTACAGCAGAGGAAAAGGCGGTGGCTGAGACGGTATTGACAGCTCGGGCCGGGTGGTTGAAGGATCAGCAGCACTATCGGGAGATTGCCGAACGCACCCTGCTTCGCCAGGATCGGCAAGGATTTCAGATCGAGGCGGAGAATCAGATCGCCGACACTGCCCGAGCGCAACTGCCCAAGTTTCGCCTGTTGGGTATTATTCTGACTGAACAGGTCGAACCCTCGGCAATGATCTTCGATGAACCACGCAAGGAGAACCGCATGCTGCATATCGGTGACGCTATCGGCGATTGGGAGCTGCGGGAGATTATGCCGGGGCATATCGTGTTGGCCTGGAACGATCAGATCGAGAAGGTTGAACTGCGAAAATTCTGACCCATGCTGCACTTCGACCATCTATCACTCCGACGAGGCAGCAAGCTGCTGTTCCAGCAGGCGGATTTTACCCTGCATAGGGGTTGGAAAGTCGGTATTACCGGGGGTAACGGAAGCGGTAAATCGAGCCTTTTCAGTCTGATGTTGGGCGAACTGCAGGCCGACGAAGGAAGTCTCTCCCTGCCCCCGAGGCTGGAGATCGCCCATGTCGCCCAGGAGACCCCGGTATTGGAGCGAACCGCTATCGACTACATCATCGACGGTGACCGCGAACTGCGACGGATTGAGCGAGAACTGGCCGAAGCGGAGTCCTCCGGCGACGGCACCGCCCAGGCGAGGTTGCACGAAGCGCTGCATATCGCTGACGGCTACACGGTAAAGGCCCGCGCCGGCGAGTTGATGCATGGCCTGGGTTTTTCCGTTGATGACGAGAAGCGACCGGTCAATCACTTCTCCGGCGGTTGGCGAATACGCCTCAATCTGGCCCAGGCGCTCATGTGCCGTTCCGATCTGTTGTTGCTCGACGAGCCGACCAATCACCTGGATCTCGACGCGGTGATCTGGCTTGAGGCCTGGTTGCGCAACTATGCCGGCACGTTGTTGCTGATCTCCCATGATCGGGACTTTCTTGATCAGGTCTCCGAGCATATCGTTCACCTGGAAGAGCAACGAGCGAGGCTCTATACCGGCAACTATTCCAGCTTTGAGCAGACCCGAGCGGCCCGGTTGGCCAACCAGCAGGTGGAGTATGAAAAACAGCAGCGGGAAATCGCCCATATCCGCGGTTATGTGGATCGTTTCCGCGCCAAGGCCACCAAGGCCCGCCAGGCCCAGAGCCGTCTGAAGGCATTGGAGCGCATGGAGCTGATCGGCCCCGCCCATGTGGATTCCCCCTTCCGTTTCCGTTTTCGGGAACCGCTGAGGAATCCGCATCCATTACTGCAACTCGATGAGGTTTGCGCCGGATATGGCGAGCAAATCGTCTTGGAAGAGATACGCTTCACTCTTGAGCCCGGTGACCGCATCGGTCTGCTCGGTCCCAACGGCGCCGGCAAATCGACCCTGATCAAGCTGCTTGCCGGTGAACTCGAGCCCCTCTGCGGAGACGCTCTCCCGGCCCAAGGGCTTGCTGTCGGCTATTTCGCCCAGCACCAGATGGAGCAGCTTGATCCCGATGCCGGTCCGCTGCTCCATCTACAGCGTCTCGACAGTCGGGCCAGAGAGCAATCCCTGCGTACTCACCTCGGCGGTTTCGGTTTTCACGGGGACCAGGCAACGGAGCCGGTGGCCCCCTTCTCCGGTGGCGAGAAGGCCCGTCTGGTGCTTGCCCTCCTGGTCTATCAGCGTCCCAATCTACTGCTCCTGGATGAGCCGACCAACCATCTCGATCTGGAGATGCGCCATGCCGTCGGTCAAGCCCTGCAGGATTTTCAAGGGGCGATGGTCATCGTCTCCCATGACCGCCACCTGTTGCGTATCACCAGTGACAATTTCTGGTTGGTGGATGAGCGGCGGGTGAAACCCTTCAACGGTGATCTGGACGACTATCCGGCCTGGCTTGCAGGGCGGCGGCGCAGCGGGGAGTGCGTTGCGGGGGAAATCCTCGATGCAGGGCACAGCGCCTCCGCCCGAAAAGACCGAAAACGTCGGCAAGCGGAGCAGCGCAGACGCCTCCAACCACTGAAGCAGGCACAGGGAAAGCTAGAGAGCGAAATGGAGCGGCTTCATCAAAAACAGCGGGAAATGACCCTGATACTGGGTGAAACGGCGCTTTACGATCCCTCACGCAAGGAGGAGCTGAAGCGGAGGCTTGGCGAAAAAGCCATGGTTGACCGGCAATTGGGTGAGTGTGAGACGCAGTGGTTGGAAATCAGTGAACAACTTGAGGCTGTAAAAAATGAAGAAACAGTCTAAAGTGTCACCCCAGGAGTGATCTGTTTCCTTTCCGGCGCACCCTGCATCGACGGGCCGGACGGTGGGGGAATGATCGCTCGTTGTTTTATGATCATCATGGATGATCTAGGGGGGAAGTTGGCCAATGATTGGCCGTTCGCTTTCGAATGATTAGTGCATTGGGTCATTTGATAGCGAAGTTCGATACATGCACGTTTTATAGAGAGTCGAAGATGAACATCTACGTAGGAAATCTGCCCTGGGGCGTTAAGGATGACGAATTGCGCCAAATGTTTGCCGAGTTTGGAGATGTCAGCAACGCCAATGTCATCATGGATAAATTTTCCGGCCGATCCAGAGGTTTCGGTTTTGTCGAAATGTCTGATTCCGGAGATGCCGAGGACGCAATCAAGTCACTGAATGAAAAAGAGGTTAGCGGTCGAAGTCTGCGCGTCAATGAAGCCAAGCCCCGCGAAGAGCGGCCTCAGCGCAGATTCAGAAACTGATATAGTAATCCGAGCGGTTCAATAGCGCCTTCATCGGGATTGCGCATAGCGCAATCCCGATGTGGCTCTATGCGTGTTATGGTGTGGTTTCGGACAGTATTGAATATGAAGGTTTTTCTCATAGCGGCGTTGCTCGTCGCTGCGGCGTTCCTGATCTGGCCCTATACGGCAGTCTATCAACTCGATCAGGCGCTGCAGCGGAATGATCATCAGGCGCTTGCCGAATTGATCGATGTAGAGGCGGTCAGGGATCAAATCAAGCGCAAGCTCAACAAGAACCTGGAGAGCGCCATCGGGGATGTCTCAAATGACTTTGTCGATTGGCTGCAGAACGGCATTCAGCGTCTGGGAGCCGACGCCGTGGAGCAAATGGTCGATATCGGGTGGATTGTCGCTCAATTGCGCGCCCATAATCGCAAGCCCAGGCAGGGAGGGATCCTCGACCGCATGACCTATGCCTTCTTTGATGGCCCTGACAGGTTGTTGTTGAGAATCGGGGAGTGGGATGACAACCCGGTGCATGCCCATCTCAGCCTCCAGGGCACCGACTGGCGCATAACTGCGGTCTATAACTGACCTACCTGGTACTCCTTCAAAGTGATATTGTCGGGTTCAGACGTAGGTTAGGTTGACGCGGAGCGGCTACCTGACTCAATGTGGGGGCGTCACGTAGCTGCGCAACGTGACCTACCGGTTTCTTTCTAAACAGACATCCACTCAAAATTACCTGAGATTTGAATGGGTGATGAGATGGACGTTCTACTGGTGTCCATAAACAGGACTGTATAACGCAGAGAAAAGTACATTTTATTAAAGCCGCGTCATCCCGGCGCATGCCGGTATCCAGGGAATTCACCCCCCCGCCGGACACCGCTAAAGAAATTGCAGGGGCGGCCGCTCTATTGTTTTGAGAAGTGATGTTGTAGAGCGAAAAAACGGGCTGGGACTGAAGCCCGCGCTCAAGGATAGTGAGAGAATCGAATCATGGCCGAAATCAATTTCAACCAAACGCTTTATGAAGTCTGTCCCACCGGCATGCTGGCCATCGACAACGATGTCTGTATCCGATGGATGAACCCCGCCCTGGAGGCGATGCTCAATCTGCCCGGGGATGAATTGGTAGGCAAAGATAAAGGCTCGTTGCCCGAGAGCCTGCATGCCCTGTTCGAGGAGACCGATATGCTCCACCTCTCTCTGAACGGCGAGGGAGAGCGATGGTTGCATCGGGAAGTGCGCGAAGTGGTCGATGGCGTCAACGCCAGCTTACGCCTCCATTTCTATCAAGACATCAGCGAGCAGATAGAGGCGCAACAGGAGAGCGACCAACTCCGCCGGCAGGTTGAGGATCTGACCATTACCGACGAACTCACCGGTATGGCTAACCGGCACGCCATCTTACAAGCGCTTACCGCACAAGTGACCCGCAGCCGCCGGTATGGCAATCCGCTGACCCTCGGCGCCATGCGCCTGAGTGATCCCGACCCGGCAGCGCAGCCATTGCCGGACGCCTCTGTCCTGGTAACGGCCCGGTATTTGCGCGAACGCCTGCGCTGGGCCGATATCATCGGCCGTTATGAGGCGCAGATGTTTCTTCTCGTCATGCCCGAGACCGGCAAAGAGGATGCGGAAAAGCTGCTCCGGCAGATTATGGATGAGTGCCGCGAGGGGGCGCTGCAAGCGCTGGGCGGGCATCCCGTCCCCGATCTGGCGATCGGCGTGGCGGGTTGGGCCAAAGGTGATGATCCGCAAAGACTGATCGCTCGTACGCTCGAACCGCTCTGACCCCGTGGTGTCTCAGCATGCCCGATTCGCAGCGCATCAGCTTTGACGAGGGTATTAGCCGCAAAGAACTGAATGCCGTTCGGCAGCGCTTTATGGGTCTGCATCGTGAGCGCCTAAGGCGCATTCAGGCGGAATTGCGTCCCAGCCAGCAGGAGTTCCTTGAGCTGCTGCCGTTGCTGCTGCATATCAATCACCCGATGCTGCCTGGTTTCGTCAGCAGCGAAACACCTACCGGCATACCCGACTACAGCCCTTCCAGACAGGCATTGGATGCGGCAAAGAAGCTCAGTCGAAGCTTCGAATACAAGAAACGCGCGCAACGCATCTATCGCATCCACGGCCTCTACCTGATGGGTAGCACGGGCACCATCGGACAGTCATCCGGGAGCGACTTCGATCTCTGGCTCTGTCACGACCCCGCCTTGAACAGGAAACAGCGGCAACAGTTACAGGGTAAGATCGCACACATCGAAAAGAGCGCCGCGGAACTTGATCTGGAGCTGCACATCTTTCTCATCGACCCGGAGCGCTTTCGTAAGGGAGAAAAATCCAAGCTGTCCCAAGAGAGCACAGGCACCACGCAACACAATCTGCTGCTTGAAGAGTTCTATCGCAGCGCGGTTCTGCTGGCCGGCCGTTATCCCCTGTGGTGGTTGGTCCCGCCGGAGCATGAGGATGACTACCAGGCGTATGTCGGCAATCTTCTCTCCCATCGCTTCGTCAAGGCCGCAGAGGTGTTTGACCTCGGGGGATTGGATCATGTGCCGGCCGGTGAGTTTTTCGGCGCCGCCCTGTGGCAACTCTATAAGGGGATCGATTCGCCCTATAAATCGATACTGAAGATCTTTCTCATGGAGGCCTACAGCCGTCACTATCCCCATCCGCAGTGGCTGGCGCAGCAGGCAAAGGAGGCGATCTACGCCGGTGAGAGCGATATCGATAAACTGGACGCCTATATCCTGCTTTATCAAAAGGTGGAAGAGTACCTGAAGCGCAACAGGGACGAAGAGCGGCTCGAACTGGCGCGGCGATGCTTCTATTTCAAGGTCGGCGAGCCCCTGAGTCAGGCGCAGGCCGGCGGAAACTGGCGCATCCAGGCGATGCTCGGGCTGACCCGCCAATGGGGATGGGGACAGACCCAATTGCAGATGCTCGACACCCGTTCGGAATGGAAGATAGACCGGGTGATCAAGGAGCGCAACGCCCTGGTCGCGGTGCTGACCCGTAGCTACCGGTTACTCACCGATTTTGCCCGTAAGTACGCCAAAGAGAGCCACATCGACCCCCACGAACTGAATCTGCTCGGACGCAAGCTCTATACCGCCCTGGACCATCGCCCAGGGAAGATCGACCATATCAATCCGGGTATTTCGAAGAATCTCTCGGAAGAGCAGTTGTCGTTGCATCACCGCCCGACACGGGATGGCATGCCCGCCTGGATGCTCTATCGGGACAAGGTCGGAGAGGCGGATCTGATGGAACAGCGGCCTATCAAGATTTCGATCAATTTGATCGAAATCCTGCTCTGGAGTCATGTCAACCAGGTCTGGGTCGGACCCACCAGGGTGAGCCTGTTTGCCGCTGAGACAGGGCTCTCCCGCAATGAACTGCTTTCGCTGCAAAGGAGTATCAACAGGCTCTTCCCCGCCGGCATGCCGCCATCGGCGCAGATGAAAACCCTGGCCCGGCCGGCCTATGCGGTGATGGTGGCGCTATTTATTAATATCGGTACGGACCCGATGGAGCGCCTGACCAAAGAGGGCATGCAGCTCACCAGTGAGCGGCATGATCCACTGAGTTTCGCCTCCGCCCGCACCAACCTGGCGATCAATCTGGAAAAGCTGTTGCAAACGAGCTGGGGTGAGCTACAGGTCACGAAGCATGACGGATCCGAGGGTTTGATGGATGTGCTTTGCAGCGTACTCGACATGCAGCCGCAGGATGAACTCCCGTCAACGCAAGTGCATGCCTACAGCTACTCGAGTGTGCGGGGCGGCCAGATTGCCAATCGGGTGACGGAACTCTTCAATCACGTCATAGCGCGATTCCGCAGCGGCGCGTTGAGGAACGGTCGCTACGCCTTTCGCCTGGGCAAAGAGTTTTTCATTGTCCAACAGCAAGAGAGAGGGTTTGTCTGGCGCAGTCTGGAATCCTTTGCCAGCCTGCTTGACGAGTTGAAGCAACCACAGCAAGTCTACCGCAAATTGGAATTCGATCCTGAAATACTGGTCAACAGCCCATATCCGGCAATGTACACGAGCAACAAACCGGAAGTGATTCAGTTGTTCTTCCAAATCAAGGCGCAGGAGACGGAAATCTACGTACTCGATGAACAGGGCGCATTGTTTCAGCAGACGCTCGCGGCGGACAGCCCGCGTTTCCTGATGTTGCAGCAGCGGCGATTCCTCAACAGCCTGCAGCAACTGCGAAATCTCGTATTGAGCGGAGAAAGCGACCTATTGGCCGAGCCGGAATTTCATGAACTGCTCAAGGATAAGGATGGACAGTGGGTTGTCAAGCGTCGCCGCGTACCCCTGATGAGTGCGGATGACTATATGGAGCTGACCCTGGTGAGCGAGAGCGCCGGAGATGATGCAAGACCAGTGTCATTGATCTGCGGTGAAAGGGAATTTACCCGCTTGGAGTATAGCGATGAACTGTATAGCGCCACGGCGGAGTATATTCACGGATTTCGTCAGGGTGATGTGAAATATCCGATCTATCTGACATCCGTTCGTCTTAGTGGTGTCCATACGCTTCAGCGATTAGCGACGGCCGACTTGTTAAACCTGAAGAAGAGGGTGGAAAAACGACTTAATGCGTATAGCTGATTTGTTTGCGGGAATTTGATCCGACTAACGTTATTAATCCGGTGACCTAATATTCAGGAATCGTAACCAAAGAGATGTAAGTCATATCTAAAGGCGTCTGTATATTTACCCTGTAATTGTGGCGTTAACTCTTGCTTCCATCGCTGTACGGAATCTGCAATGGATATACTGGTGATGTGCTGCTGATGTGGCGGATCAACCTTGAACCGGTCACGTATGATTGCTTCCAGTGTTGCTGTGTCCCTCGGGATATCGAGATATGTGAAGATTGTCTCAAGCGTGGAAGGTGTATCCAGCAGGAGATCTTCATAACGAATTAAAAGCGTATTGTTTTTATGCCGCCTGTAATATTCGCTGAATTCTTTGACTTCCTTGATAACGTTGAGATACGCAGTTGGCTTCTCATTTTCGATGTCAACGTAGATTCTATTTCTTGCGCCGAAATATAGCGCTGACAATACCATGTCCCGAAAATCGCGCACCAATACGATTTCCTTGGATGTCGGGTATAGTTCGCGGACGACAGAGCTGAGTTGTCTCCAGGTAGTGGCTCCGTCACCGGAAAAGTAAGGTATCTTTTCAGCAAAATACCTCGCAGTATTGATATTCTGTTCGCTGCTTACCTGGAGGTAATAGTCTTCAATTGCCTGTTGGCAAAAGTTTGTAGCGCGCGAATAGTATTCATTATGGAACCAGGATCTCTTCTGCTCGTTGCACAAAAAATCGCGCTTGAAACGCTTTTGGTCAACTGGTGTGAGAAATGTGTGCGGAGCTTGAAGTTGATCATTAACCAGATGCAACCAAAACTCCAGTGCAAAGGTTTCATACGGATGTTGATTGGCGACAGTGATCGAGGGATGCATCGCCAGCAGCCGCATAAGCCATGTTGACCCTGTTCTACCCAGAGTTGTGATGATTATCGGGTGTATTTTGGGACAAAAGTTGATGTTGGCGGGCGCGCGTTTTAATTTTATCTCGCAAAGAGAAATATTCCTTCCGGAAACGGTTTGTGCGTTTACCGACAGCTTTGCGATGTCCGGTAATCCAACTAGTGTGTTATTGGTGGTAAAGCCACATTTCTGATCTATGCCATGATCGCGTAGATGGCTGACCACATCAGGCCTCTCATTGTTTAGCGGGAAAGAGTGAATACAACAAGAAGCTTTGCTGCTGTGGTCCCTGATTTCAAGGTGGGAAATGGGCTCCTCGTTGCCGACGACCCAGCCGCTTATGACAAGTTGATCGCTTGAGTCAAAAAGACCTACGGTGGGGGCATCAAGATGGAAACCCTCAATATGGCTGCAGGCGAATGTCCGTATGTCGAAAACGCTATACGACAAAATAGTGCGAGTCCGGTCTGAGAGTAAAAGGTTTCATTCATGTTCCCTAATGAAAAATCCTATCCCTTGTCTTGTGATCATGGTCACATTATAGCAATTATCAAAGATAATTTCTCATATACGCAGTCAATTCTCGGGGAAATCCAATAGAGATTATCAATGAGTGCATCCAGCCGATCCGGCAGCTTAGGGCTCCGGAAAAAATAACCATTCGATTCTACTTGTTTTTTTGGGCCGGGCTTCTTTGTTGTAGCGAGAGTTACAACGCGACTATGCGGCCCTGATCAGAATTTTTCCCTGCTGCGGATAACGCGCATCCGTCTCTGATCTATTCAGGAACTGAATAGATCAGAGAGACTCAGAATCAAGTATGGCGCTGTGCTATTTCGCTAACGGCGTTGTTACAAGACCGATATACTCGATTTCGAAGATCAGCGTTTCGTTGGGACCGATTTTTTTTCCGGTTCCTCCCTCGCCATAGGCTAGCGTCGGGGGCATCACCACGCGCCACTTGGCGCCTGGTTTCATACGCGTAATGGCCTCCCTGAAACCTGGAACGACCCTATTCAGATTAAACTGAGCGGGTTTTTCCCGAGTGTGCGAACTATCGAACACAGAGCCGTCGATAAGCGCGCCCTTGTAATGAACTTCCACCCTGTCTTCCTTTTGCGGGGAAGCGCCGTCTCCCGGCTCAAGCACCTCATACTGTAATCCATTCTCAAGAGTGGTTACGCCATGCCGTTTAGCATTTTCCTCTCTAAATTCAGCGCCCCTGGTAAGGTTCTCCTTCGCTAGTTTGTTGCGTTCCGACTGCATATTTTCGTAATGATATTTCAAGGCGGCGCGCATTTTTTCCTGGCTTAGTTGGATTGGTTTATCACCGAGATAGTCTGCAATTGCTGCTGAGAAAGCATCGATATCCAATGCGCCGCTATCTTGCGCACGAAGCATTTGTCCAACCTGGATACCCATGGTGTAGCTGTACTGTTGCTTTGTCGTTGATAGATCAACGGCAAAAGTACCGTGCGATAAAAAAAGAAATCCACTCAATACTAAAAACTTATAACGTCTCATAACGAAGAATCAACCTCCCAATTGGTTATTTGATACGGAGGATAAATGGAATCCGTGCTCTGCTAATTAACAAAAGATTGTTAGACTTACTGTTTCCGCAATTGGTTCACTGTGACGGGTTAGTAATTACCCACGCCCGCGCTATGTCGAATGCCCGGATTTTATCTGGTCATGGCTGTCAGATTCTTCCTGGTTGCTGCTGCAGGATGGCGCAATGGATTGCGATATGATATAGCTCGGCCTGTGTTTGACCTCCCAATAGATCTCAGCGATGTACTCTCCGATCAGGCCCAGGCCGAGCAGAGTCATACTACCCATCCCTAGAATGAGGAGAATTACGGTAGGAAATCCTTCCTCGGCAAATCCTTGCCATTTATACCAGAGTGTCTGTAGTGTAAATCCAATACTGAATAGTACACCGAGACCGCCAAGCCAGGTGAGAGACCTCAGTGGCAGTGACGAAAAGCTGATAATACTGGATCGGGCCAGATCCAATAATTTGCCAATGCTCCACCGGCTTCGACCGATTTGTCTTTGCGGAGGGTCGAACTCCATGGCGACTGCATGAAAGCCAAGCCAGGCGGTTAGACCGCGAAAATAACGGCCCACCTCAGGAAGTGCGATGTATTGATCCACCACACGCCGATCGAGCAGCTTGAAGTCGCTGGAGTCACCGATATTCAACCCGCTGGACAGGTTGAACGTGCGATAGTAGAGTTTGGCGCTGAATCTGTGAAGTAGTGATTCATTCTGACGCCTGCGTTTTACCGCTTCTACAATCTCGACCTTGCCATTGTCCCAAATGGACAGCATCTGAGGAATCATGGATGGAGGGTGTTGTAGATCGGCATCCATTACAATAGCGGCATTACCCGATGCCTGGTGAAGGCCGGCCAGGATCGCTGCCTCTTTTCCAAAGTTTCTGCTGAGGCGCAAGCCATACACTCGAACAGCGTCACTGTCGGTGTGAGTCAGTGCTGTGATGGACTGCCAGGATTTATCCGTTGAACCATCATCGACCAATATGACTTCAAACTTTTGTTCACAATTGTTGAGGATTTCGGCCAGGGTTTGCCAGAGTTGAGCTAAACCAGGCTGTTCATTATAGATTGGAATGATCAATGAGATAAGCATGAATAACTCCGGCTTATGGGGAGAAGATGATCCGCCTCATCGTAAGAAAATTGATACAAATAATGATCGCTTCCGTGATCAGTTTTGACGGTATCGGTTGAATCATGAGTAAATCAACAAGGAGGATAAGACTGCCGATACTGATAGCATACGATAGTAACCAGAGTAACAGATACAGAAACGCCTGTTGGCGAAGTGCATGCCGGCTAAATTTAAAATCATTAAAAACGAATATCTTATGTCCCATAAAAGAGACCAGTGCCCCGGTGATCCTGGCTGCTGTCTGCGCCCAAACAATGCCGATGATTGAATAGAATACTATAAAAATCACAAAATCAACCACCCATGCGCTTGCGCCAACCAAAAGATACCTTAAAAATTGGCGTGAGAGTATTTTAGTCCGTAGTGATCGTAGCGAGGAAAAATTCATTGGCTGGTGGTTAAAAATCCTTGGCACATAGATTGATTGTCGTCAGACAGCAGCTTTATCGGTGTTAAGGCTGATCTTATCAGCAGACACGATTGATTTGCGGCTAAGCCTGCTGACTCTTTATCCGGGTAAGTCAGCGATAATCGGAACTCAAAAGCGGACAAATGCGCCGGATCATCCACTAGGGAATTAGCTTTGATATCATAGCTGCCGGGTCTGGTAGGGGTGATCAAAATCAACTGCTGCTCGAGATCATCGCTTGGTTGAACAGACCATCCATCGATATGCAGATCGCTTCCGTTAAGCAGTCTATGTTCAATTTTGCCGTCAGCGTATTCAAACAAGGGTGGGTAGGGCGGAGAAACCGGGACGATAAGAAGCTCCGGCGCTGTTGTTGATCTGAGTGAGGCGTCGGCGGTGGCAAGCTCGTTGCTGATATCCAGCATACAGTTACAGAAATCGTCATACCGCCAGACCGAATGGCGTGTGGTATCGACTGATTTCAAGTTTTCCTGACGCACAATAATACCAATCCGTCCCGTAGGAATGCCGCGCCGTCTCGCCAGTGTATTTCTGGCTCCATTCAACACGGTATCCAGGTAATAGGCATCCTTGATCCCTGCCGAGTAGAAAATACGTTCGGATGGCGATGTCATGAAAAAGTTGTATATTGTATCGAACCGGTCAAGCTTGGGTTGTATGCGCGCTTGTTCCTGCCAGGCATGGGCCGCAATGCCGGTAATGAAGAGTGTGCCGATAAGCAGTCTTATAGCGGTACTGAGGGATGCTAAGCCGGCTAAACTTGTAGCCAGCGTCATCGAAATAAGCCACCAGGGGAGAAGCAAATAGCGGTTTGGTTGAGTGATTCCCGGGAAGTTGGTCAATGGGACCAGTGGCAATGACACGGCAAGTAATCCGACGATAAGCAGTGGAATGTTGATCTTCTTGTTTTTTGCGGCATATCCCAGGAGAACAAGGAAAACCAGAGTGACCGTCAGACCCAGGTAATCATCACCGAAAAGCAGGGAGGGAATTGTGGAAAACGCCTGCAAGGATTTGATTATCGAAAAAGTCCGGTCACCCGAATCATACCCGCCGACGAACGAGCCAAGCACTATGAACCGCCAGAAAAGGTAACCGGCTGACCAAGCGACCAGTGGGAAAGCGTGATAGAGGCGGGTAGAAAGCCTGCCCCGCTGAAAGAACGGCAACACAAACGGTAGAGGGAAATAGATCTCCTTGCATGTGGTTGCGAGAAAATAGAAAAGGGTCGCGAGGGCGGTTAACCACCAATTTTGTCTGTCTACACTGTGTAAATAGGCATAGATAGCGAGAATGGAAAAAAACAGCCCGGCAAGATAGTGCCCAACCATGAGTTGTTGGGAGACGAATAGGGATGGCGCTCCAACTAGAAATGCTACAGCGCCGAGGAAAGCAAAAACGGGGGGTGCCCAAATCCGTAACAAAAGAAAGCCGGCGATTGCACAGCCCGCCAGGCTTGTTACATGTTGGAAGTAAAATCCCCTTGGCGAAAGCCCGAAAAGCCACAGATTGAGATCATAGACGAAGGGGTTGAACGGCGTCAGATTGTTGAGCGAGTAGCCGCGGGTTATTGCCGGGTTCAGGAAATAGTCCCGGGGCGAAAAGCGGCTTGCAAAGTCCAGAAGCCAGCCGTCATCGAATCTCCAATAACCGGACAGTGCGCCTTGGTGGATGAAAAAGGACAACGCCAGCAACCCGAGCAGATAAGCTGAGGTCATCGCATAGGGGCGGAATATCAGTATTGACCTGGGCAACTTTTTCTCGTGTCCGTGGCAGCGGCTCAAGCCGCGACAGCTCGTTAAATCAATGCCTTGTGACGGATAAGCCCGCTCCTGCTTCGTGGCAGACGTTACCACGAAAAATGCCTTCATGGCGACCGCCCGAGGGTTAAGGCATCTTGGATGCCGGCAGCCAACCAACCCAGGAGGGCTCTGCTCGGCATGGGGAATCAACTGATGTATTATACTCATCGATCCATTCGACGGGAATCAACAAGCGATTGTTCAAGCTCTATCTCGATCTCTATCGTCATCGCCAAAGTCTTTTTTTAATGGTGCGGCGCGATACCTTGCTGAGAATCAAAGGCACCTTGCTGGGGCCGTTATGGCTACTGGCGCAGCCGTTGTTTCTGCTGCTGGTGTACAGTTTTGTCTTCTCGGGGATACTGAAGATCAGCTTCCGCCCGGATGGAGGCAGCGGTGACTTCGCACTCTATCTGTTTGCCGCCCTGGTGCCCTTCAGTGCGCTTCAGGACGGGTTACAGCGCGCCAGCAGCAGTCTGCTGGAGAATCGCGATCTATTGCTGAAGACGCAGATGCCGGCCATGGTTTTTCCGGCGGTAGCGTCACTAGGAACGTTGGTCCAGGAGGTTATCGGTCTCTCGATACTGATTCTGACAGCCTGGTTCATGGGGTACGCCCCGGCCAGGACGCTGCTCTTGCTGCCGCTGATCGTCGGCCTGAGGTTGTTGCTGACGTTCGCCTTGGCCCCAATGGTGGCGGTCCTCTCGGTGTTCATCAAGGACGTGGGGCAGCTGTTGCCGATGCTGATGACCGCTCTTTTCTTTACCACCCCGATCATCTATCCGATGGAGATGATTCCAGCGGATTATCGCTTCATCATCGAAAGTAATCCGATCACTTGGCTGGTTCAAGCCTACCGATCGGTCATCCTGGAAAATGAGTGGCCTGTTGACGATCTGTTGGTTCTCGGTTTGGCCTGCCTGATTCTACTGGCGATGACCGGTGCGATTTTCATGCGTCTGCAACATCGCGCAAAGGATTTTCTGTGATCGCGATCGAGGCCAAACAACTGTCGAAACAGTACCGGCAGTACGTCAGGCCGATGGATCTTTTCAAGGAGTGGCTGTTGAGGAGGCCCTTTCATACCGAAGTCAATGCCTTGGCGCCGATTGATCTGAATATAGAGAAAGGTGCGACATTCGGTGTTATCGGAGATAACGGGGCCGGTAAATCCACCTTGCTAAAGCTGCTTGCCGGTACCCTGCCGCCTTCAACAGGCACGCTGCAGATCGAGGGTCGAAAGTCTGCCATTCTCGAACTGGGTTCGGGGTTTCACCCGGAATTTTCAGGCCTGGAAAATATTCGTCTGGCCTGCTCCATGCTCGGACTCTCTTCAACGGAAACCAAGGAGCGCACCCCGGATATCATCGCCTTTTCCGAGCTTGGCGATGCGATCAACAGGCCGGTCAAGTCCTACTCGTCCGGTATGTTCGTGCGTCTGGCTTTTTCTGTGGTCACCTCAATCGAACCCGATGTGCTTATCGTGGATGAGGCCCTATCTGTCGGTGATGCCCTGTTCCAGAAAAAAAGCATGGACCGGATGATGCGGTTTCGTGATGAGCAGCGAACGCTGGTGTTTTGTTCCCACAATCTCTATCAGGTCAAGGAATTGTGTGAACAGGCCATCTGGCTTGATGGCGGCGTGCTCAAGGCGCAAGGCGATTCGGCGACGGTAGTCGATGACTATCAGGATTATGTTCGGGCCAGACAGAGCGCCAAACCGGACAATCAGAGGGTGTCGCCGGAGATGGAAGCTGTCAGTGATGTCTACCTACAGGAAGTTTCCTTGGAAGGTGGCATCGATAGCGCCGAAGGAATCCCGCTATTCCGCTTGGGAGATCCTTTTGCGGTCAGGGTTCGCGCGGAAATCGGATCGCAGCCCGCTGAGGATGTTCATATCGGACTGATACTGATTCGGAACGACGGCCTGCAAGTCTACGGCGTGTCGACCTTGATCGACCAGTGCAATCTATCGCCCATTGAGGGAGCGACCTACGGGGTTCGCCTGGTATTCGATCCTCTCGCACTGATGTCCGGCGACTATGCCCTGGAGGCCTGGTTGCTGGATCGCAGTGGGCTGCATGTTTACGATTCACGCCCCATATGCTGCCGGTTCCGGGTGCGGCATGAGTCCAGCGAAGTGGGGTTGGTCAAAATGGCGCATCAGTGGGAGCCGGTTGTCTAGCCCGGAAACATGTCTTAATGTACTCAATAAATTCAGTTCCGCCTGGTGAATGAGGCGGATTAGACTCATGCAATCTCCATTCGAACACGGGGATCTCCAGCTTAAGTACAGGCTGCTTTTTCCTGCATTATCCCGCCTGCCTCGCCGTTTCTCCTATCGACTGGCGAGTCTATACGGTAGATGGGAGTACGCAAGGCACGAAGCGCTGGCCACGCAGATCGCCCATCAGATGCGCCGCGCACTGCCTGGCCATGCCGATGCGCAATATCGGCAATGGACGCGCTATTTCTACGGGTTGCAGCAAAGAGAGATCCTGGATACCTGGTACTATCCACGGTTGAGGACAGCCGAACAGGTAGGTCGATCGATCGAGGTGGAGAATTTCGACCAGGTGCTGGCTGTGAGGAGGGAGGGGCGGCCGCTGATATTCAGCGGCGCTCATCTGGGGCGTTTCTGGATGCTGGGTGTCGCCGTCGCGGCTTATGGCATAGCCACGGGTGCTTTGGCCAGGGATGATGAACAGGAAAACACCTGGGGGTTGCCAGCGCCGGAATTCAGCTACCGCAAGCTCAAGCTCTCCCGTCTGCGGCAATGTTACAGGGGGGATTTTCTGATGCCGGGCGCGGCGAATATGCGCCCCCTGCTTCAAGCCCTGCGGCAAAACCCGGTGGCGATCCTGCTTGATGTTCCCTATGGCAAGGGGAGTCCTGGTTTGGCGGGCGTCCCTTTTTTTGGCAGAGAGGCCTATTTCCCCGAGGGCACGATCAAAATCGCTAAAAAAACAGGGGCGGTGATTCAGCCCTTCTGCGTTGACGAACATCGTCAGGGATTGACCCTCAGGTTTTTGCCTGCGCACGAGACGGAAGGAAAGTCGAGCGAAGAACTGCTGGCTGTGCTGGTGCACGGCATTGAACGCCGGATTCGGCAAAACCCAGGGAAATGGTGGCAGTGGCAGGCGCTGCCGATGTTCTGGGGAGAGGTCTGAGAGGTCGTGAGGGATTGAACCCAAAAACCGCAGTTGACCGCTTCATTCTGATACTGAACTATTGATAGGCAAACGATTGACTTCGATTTGCCTATTCACCGGTTGGGTGAATCAGGTTACGGGGTAAAGTGTGCGCTTGCTGGGGTGCGGGGCAAGGGTTGCTCCTGCACATCCCTGTGCTTGCGACACTTGTGCATCCCTGCACGGCGCGCAACAACGCGGAATCGTCATGCTATTCCAAGGCGTTGCAACGCAGCCATGCGCCGCCGCAAGCGTGCCATTCGCCCCGTCCAACTGCGGTTTTTAGGTTGAAGCATACCCTGTGCTTTCGTAGAATCCGCATCCTTTAACATGATTTCTAGGGCCTGTTGAGGTGATTTTTATGCATCAGATGAAATGGTTGGTTGCCGCAATATTGGTGTCTCTGCTGATGACGGGGTGTGCCACGGGGCTTGTGGACGGGGCTCTCTCGGATCAGCAACGGGTCACCAAGCGGGCCCATGAGAGGTGGGGACTGTTGATCGAAGGGCGGTTGGAGTCGGCCTATGATTACCTGGCAACGGGGTATCGCCAGGTAACGCCATTCCCCCACTATCTGAAGACGGTGAAAGGTGTGGGTTTGTGGAAATTCGCCCAGGTGGAGGAGGTGGCGTGCGAGGCCGATGCCTGCCGAGTCGAGGTGCGTATCAGAATGGAGATCCATCATCTGATGATGAAGAGCCCGGTCAGAACGGATAGTGTCGTGCGCGAGCAGTGGGTGAAGGGGCGGGACGGGGTTTGGGGCTATCTTCCCGCAGCTAAGTAGCCATCGCCGGTTCGGTCTGTTGCATTTTTGATACATATTTATATATTTCCTTAATTTTCAGTAAGTTATAACATCAAGCTTTCTGGCTATCTATTATCTGGCATTAAAGCTGCTGTTTGCCTTGAAAATTAGGCATTATTTGCTGACGGATCTGGAGAGTGACCGGGTTGCTGATAAGGCTGTGGTTGAAAGTGTTTTATTTTATATTTCAGTAGGTTGTAGATATTTTTGGTAAATTTGCAACATTTTTCCTTTTTTTTGCTACAATAGCGCTTGTTAGTCTGAGTGTTTATGGTAGACTTCCTGGCGTGAGATTGGGGATTGCAGGATAACTTTGTGCTGAGACCTCCCTCACAAAAAGGAATGATCATTCCCTTGCAAGGTTTTGGGTTTGGGTCGATAATCCATCCAAAGCGCCTGGACTCAAGGCTTTTAAGCTGGCCGCACAAATTAGGCTCAGTTAGTTTTTTAGTGTTAACACGCCAAAGATATATAGGAGACACAACTGTGTTGAGAAAATCTAAGATCGCTGCAGCCATGCTAATGGCTACCGCTACTGCCGGAGTCAATGCGGCCTACGTCAATACCGACGGAACAGGTCAAGTTGCGCTGCTGCCGTATTACAACGTAAACAACAGTTTCATCACCAACATCAACATCACCAACACCACCGGCCTCTATAAGGCGGTCAAGGTGCGTTTTCGTGAGTCGCGGATCTCTGCCGACGTGCTCGACTTTAATGTCTATATGTCTCCCTTTGACGTGTGGAACGGCACCATCCGCCTTAACGGCACAGTGGCCAACATCATCACCGAGGATGAGACCTGCACCTTCCCGGGCAAGGCTGCGCTGCAGGCCGGTGTTGACTTCCGTAATATCTACACGGCGACCAACGATGCCGATCTGACCGAAGGTTATGTCGAGATCATCGAGATGGGCGTTATCGCCGATGGCGCAGGCCCCGCCGTTGACGGCGGCCTGACGGCTGAGATCGATTCCGATACCACCGCTGATGCTGATGGGGCCGTGCTTGCAGCGGATATCGCCGCTGGTGATCGCTCCATCATCGCCGGCCTCCTGCATGATGCAGCCGGTATGCCGGGCGACTGCTCCGTCGTGAGTGACGCATGGACCGCCGGTGCAGTGAATGCCTTCGCCAACGGTTTCGAGCCGGGCGCCATGGCCGCGACCGGGGTGGCAAGCGATGCCGTACCTGCTCTTCCCTATCCCAACGCTACCAATGCCGGACTGGTTGCGCCCACCGGCGGCCTCAACGCCTACGCGATCATGATTAACGTCGGCACCGGCGCGGCATTCGTCGAGCAGGGAACCCACATCAACGATTACACAACCGTGCCTCAGCACTACCGCTCCAATGACCCTTCCAACTACCTGCTGCCGTCTTTGGCCTCCGGCGATGTACAGACCGCCAGCATGCTGGACGCAACCGGCCTCGGGGTGAAGACCATCGCCGCCGCGCCTCTGGTCGAGTATGATACCGGCGCTCTCAACGACATCGCACCGAACCCGTCGATCCCCATGGGCTCCAACCCGTTCCCGATGGCAATCATCCTCAGCGCTGATGCAGTCTCCGCGCCTTACTTCGTGGAAGCCGGGATCAACGGCGAGACCGATATCGTGATGACCTTCCCAATGCGTAAGCACGGCATCTACAACAGTGGCACCTTGACCAACGACCTTGATGGCGTTGGCCCCTTGGTTGCTTGTGCCGGCACGTTGAACGATATCGTCAGTGACGGCGCCGCCGTCCCCGTGCCGACCGTGGGTACGACCGGCAATGACTATCCTAACGATGGTGGCGGCGCATATTGTGCCAACGCCGGCTATGCCGATAATGCCACTCCCGATGTGCAGGTCGGACTGAACTACTTCGACTACGAAGAGCGGACTGCTTCGGTTGTCGCGGGTAGTGATGACTTCTCTCCTGTGCCGATCGATGCGCCTACGGTCATCGCCCTGGAGCGCGAAGTCAATGTGATCTCGGTCAATCGCTCCACCCTGGATAACGTCTCCGTGCTCGGTACGCCTGCGGCCAACGTCTTCAACTGGACTCTTGATACTGGTTTCGAGGCTGGTTGGGTGACCATTACTAGCGCGGCCATATACGACTACAACACCAATGCCAGTATTGCAGCGATGACTGAGGTTGTCGGTGGCTTGGACGGTGCCGGCGCCGGTGTCTGGACAGGCGTTCCGGTGATTGGTTTCTCCGCCATGGCGGGTGATGTCGGTCCCGCCCAGTTGGGTGAGACGGTTGACCTGATCCGTAGCGTTAACCGTAACTAATCACAGCTCGCGCAAGCGAACCGTGGAAAAGGCAGGCCGGAAGGCCTGCCTTTTTTTATGTGCGCCCGGCAGGGCGGGGCACTGATGGGTAGGCCCTAAGGCAATCTTTTCTTGGCGTGCTTTGCGAGAGAAGCGATAGGGCGAGTGACAGTCAACGGATTGGTTGCGTATAATCCAATGCTTCATCCTGAAAACCGTAGTTGGATGGGGCGCAATTCGCCCCGTGGCGTGTTCACCCGGCCGGTGAATAGGTAAATCGAAGTCAATGATTTGCCTATCAGTAGGTTAGTATCGGAATGGAGCGGTTAACTGCGGTTTTTAGGTTCATTATGCCGTGGATGCATTTTTTGTATGAGGTGTTCGATGAGACTTATTTGGGTCTGGGTTTGGGTATTGGCCTTTGTTGTAATCCCGTCATTGTATGCGGCGGACGATGTTTTGATGTTCGGCGGTGATATCGAAGTCGAGCGTGTCGACATCGACGCCTTGTTGGCCGATGGTCCGGCCAAGGCGCAGAAGGATGTGCTCAATAACCAAAAGCAGATGTTGCAGCTTTTGCGTCAGGCCTACCTGATCCGGGCCATGGCGTCAGAGGCGCTTGAGCGGGGATTATCCGAAGATAAGATTTTTCAAGCCAGACTTCGCCGGCAAAGGGAACGCATGCTTTATCTTGAACGTCTGAAGCAGATCGATGATCAGCCTTTGCCGGATTTTGAGCAGGCGGCAAAAGAGCAATACCGGGGGAGCCCGGAGGCTTACACCATTCCGGAGCGGGTTGGCGCAAAACACATATTGATCGCGACGACCGACAGGCTGCCTCAGTACCATTCGAAAGAGGAGGCATTGGAAATCATCGAAAAGGTAAAAGCCGAGGCCGATAGCGGACGTTCCTTCGAAGACCTGGTCGCGGCCTATTCGGAAGATCCCGCTTCGAAGAAAAATCAGGGTTCACTCGGTCTGTTCGGCCGGGGGGGCATGGTCAAGCCGGTTGAGGAAGCCGCTTTCGCCATGCGCAAGCCGGGCCAGATCAGCGACATTGTGGAAAGCCGGTTCGGTTACCATCTGGTCAAGCTGGTCGGCCGCTATGCCGCGCAAAAACTCCCCTTTGAGCAGGCAAAGGAGAACATTGTCGAGCAATTGAAAAAGAATTTTATTCAACAGCGACGCGAAGTCTATTTCGATGAATTGTTGAAAAAGAACAAGGCGAGCATCTATGAAGATCTACTTGAAGAGTATGTTTCAAAGCGTCTGCAGCAGATCGAGGAATAATCTGGTGGCTGGTACAGCGGGAAGTTCACGATTGTAAATCGATATGGCATTGATTGATGTAAATGATGCCCCCTCACTAGCCGTGATAGAAATACGATTCACTCTACAGGGTCAATAAGCCGGGAAGAATCTCCTTGTGGCGGAATACGATTTCAAACTCGATTTGCGCGTTGAGAATAACTCACACACCCAGTTAGTGCGGCGCATCCCGCCGGGGAGCCGGGTGCTTGAGCTGGGTTGCGCCACTGGCTATATGTCGGATTACTTGCGCCGTGAACGGGATTGCTACGTGGTTGGCGTGGAGATCGATCGGGCCATGGCCCGCAAAGCCGAATCGGTATGTGACCGGGTCATCGTCGGCGATGTACAAAAGGGACACTGGCGCAAGAGTCTCGGGGATGAGCGCTTCGATATCATTACCTGCGCCGATATCCTGGAGCATCTGCGTGATCCGGTCGGGCTGCTGAAAACACTCCCAAAGCTGCTGAATCATGATGGCCGTCTATTGGCCTCTTTGCCCAACGGCGCCCATGCCGCTTTACGCCTCGAACTGCTTGAGGGACGTTTTAGCTACGAAGATACCGGCCTGCTCGACCGGACTCACCTGCACCTGTTTACCTATCACTCACTGCGGGAGCTTTTTACACGCGGCGGATTCAGGGTAGAGGAACTCTCTTATACCTTCCATGATATGGCTGATTCCGAGGTCAAGAATCGTCTTCAACGTCTTGGTTTCGAGGTCAGTGAGCGTGGCCTGGCTCTGTTCCATACTCCAGAGGCAGCGGCATTTCAGTTTATTGTATCTGCCGCGCCGGATAGCGAGGTCTCTGCGGAAGATTTTCCCGCATTGACGGATAAGCCGATGGCGTCCTCCATGGAGGTCTACCGAAATCTGCTTGAGGCGTTGCATCAGGCGGGAACCACGGCGGCGACTCGCCTGGAGATGGTCGAGGAGAGGGATCGTCTGCTGCAAGAACAGCAGGAACACCTGACCACACTGCATAATATACGTGATCAATTGACCACCCATGGGGAAGCGCTGAACAAGGCCTTGCAGGAGACCCGAAATGGATTGAATGAGACTCAGAACGCATTGGCTGAAGAATCCCGTGTGCGTGGTGAACTGGAAAAGCGGGTTTATGCCCTCGACACAAATCTGCAATCGATAAATCAAGAGCGAAATCGACTGACACGGGAGTTGCAGCGGCTGAAAGAGCATCTTGGGCATGTGCTGAACAGTCGTGGGTGGCGGGGTTATATGGCGTTAACCTTGCCACTGCGTGTTTGGCGCAATCTGGCCCCCCATTTAAAGCGCTTGCTCCATGAGCCGCGCCTTCTGCTCATTTGGGGCAGAGAAGCCGGGCGTCTCTGGAAAGCGGGTGGCATATCCGCCATCGGCAATCGGCTGGCAGCGAAATCCACGCCGACCTATAACTATTCGCTTTGGATCAGGGATGTGGAGCCGGTCGGGTTGCCCACCCGTGAGGTGATCGAGGCCCTCAATGAACGAAGTGACGCGCCGCTCATCTCTATTGTCATGCCTGTCTACAATGTGGATGAGCCCTGGTTGCGCGCCGCCATTGACTCCGTGATGGGGCAGACTTACCACCATTGGGAACTCTGTGTTGCCGATGATGCGTCAACGGAGCCGCATGTCAAACGGGTGCTGGAGGAGTATGTGCGCCGCTTTAAACGCATCAAAGTCGCATATCGAGAGAAGAACGGACATATCTCCGCTGCGACGAATTCCGCGCTTGCCCTGGCCGTCGGAGATTATGCCGGATTCATGGATCATGACGACAGGTTGGCGCCCCATGCCCTCTTCTTCATCGCTCAGGAGATCGTGCTCAATCCTCAGGCCGAATTGATCTATTCGGACGAAGACAAACTGAATGAAGAGGGTGTTCGCTGCGATCACTATTTCAAACCGGATTTTAGTCCCGACCTGATGCGTTCACACAACATGATCTGTCACTTCGGCGTTTATCGCCGGTCTTTGGTGGAAAAGGTCGGTGGTATCAGGGAAGGGTTTGAAGGGGCGCAAGACTATGATTTCGCCTTGCGCTGCCTGCGGGAAATCGATCCCCGCAAGCAAGTACGCCATATCCCTTGGGTGCTGTATCACTGGCGGGCGATTCCGGAGAGCACCGCATCGGGGGCGGAGGCCAAGTCCTATGCCTTGGATGCGGCCATACGTGCGGTGAAGGATGACTTGAATGTTCGCGGTGTTGAGGCCGATGTAACGGAATCCGACCTGATCGAAGGTATGATCAGGGTGTGCTACCGGTTACCGGAGAGATCGCCATTGGTTTCGATCATTATCCCGACCCGCAACGGTGAAAAACTATTGCGTCAATGTATCGACAGCATCCGTAACCGAACCGAATATGACGCTTATGAAATTATAGTGGTGGATAATCAGAGTGATGATCCGAACACGCAAGCATATCTCTCCCGCCTAGAGAATGAGGCGGGTGTCACGGTATTGCACTATGATCACCCGTTTAACTTTTCGGCAATCAACAACTTTGCGGTTGAACATGCCCGGGGTGAACTGTTCTGCTTCATGAACGACGACATTGAAGTGATTAACCCTGATTGGCTGGGCGAAATGGTCAGCCACGGCATCCGGCCGGAGATTGGGGCCGTAGGGGCAAGGTTGTGGTATCCCGACGACCACCTGCAGCATGGCGGCGTGGTGCTGGGGTTGGGCGGCGTGGCCGGTCACGCAATGAAATACAGTCCCAAGGGCGATAGAGGGTACATGGGGCGCTCGGTGCTGATCCAGAACTACACGGCTGTGACCGCGGCTTGTTTACTGGTGCGGCGGGATGTGTACGATGCCGTTTCCGGCTTCGACAGCGAACATCTGGCGGTGGCCTTCAATGACGTGGACTTTTGCATACGCATTTACCAGCAGGGCTATTATAATCTTTGGACCCCGTATGCGGAACTCTATCATCACGAGTCTGCTTCCCGAGGCGCTGAGGATACGCCTGAGAAACAGCATCGTTTCAGCCGCGAAGCGGCATACATGCTGGAGAAATGGGGTCCTCTGTTGGCGAGGGATCCCGCGTACAATCCTAACCTAACCCGATGCCATGAAGATTTCTCTCTCAATTGGAAGGGTGTTGTGGATGGAATTGACTGATGTCGGATAAAACAGAGCAACTGGCCGAATTTACTGCCTTGGTTGAACGCTTCGTTCAACTGGCCAATGAGATGAAAGGCGCCGGAAAGCCTTTACCGATGATCAATGCCGCCTTGATGTCGGCCTCGGCAACCTATGGCACTTATGTCGCGGCGGGCAATGATGGCTGCCTGAGGCCGAGCGGGGTCGACAAAGTGGTGGATGCGTATCGCAACCAAGTGATCAAAATTCAGGAGCTAAAACGCCAAACCATCCACAGTGAAGGTAAAGACATACCCACCGAATAAGGGTATTGGATGTGCTTTTCTTGCCTGATCGAAAGTCCTGGTATTTCAATGAAATTGGTTATCTCTATTGTCTACTATGATAGCGGTCTACCCACGCTGGAAGATACGCTGAAGAGTATTGTGGCGGCCCTTGACCATGCCGTTGATAATACCAATGACCTCAGCGCCAAGGTCGTCGTCGTCGATAACGGCGGCATTCTCAACCGGGTGAAGGGGCTGGCGTCACAGGTCGTCGGCGCGAGCCGGCATGGCTGGATGGTGCTTGGGACCGGGGGCAATATCGGTTACGGCGCCGCGCATAATCTGGTGATCCTGAATGAACCGAGCGATTACCACTTGGTGATCAATCCCGATGTGGAGGTGCTTGAAGATGCCTTCACCAAGGCGATCGACTATATGCAGCAGCACTCGGACGTCGGTTTGCTGTCGCCCTATTCGGAAGACCCTGAAGGCTTTAAGCTCTATCTCTGTAAGCGCTATCCCGCCGTGTTGGACCTGTTCCTTCGCGGTTTCGCGCCACGGTTTGTCAAGCATTTTTTTTCAGCACGGCTGCAGGAATACGAAATGCGCTGTGAACTGGAGCATCAGGCGCTCAGCAAGGAGGTCATGGCGAGCGGCTGTTTCATGTTCGTGCGGCATAGCGTTTTGGATACAGTGAGAGGCTTTTCACCCGATTTCTTTGTCTATTTCGAGGATTTCGATCTCTCCATCAGGATCGCCAAGCGCTCGATAATCGCCTATGTGCCTGAAGTGCGTATCGTACATGGGGGGGGGAACGCCTCGAAAAAAGGGCTCAAACACATCATCATGTTCGCCAAGTCGGCCTTCGTGTTTTATCACAAACACGGTTGGCGCTGGGCTTGAAAATTCAAATCCTGGTGAGAAATGCGGGCTAGCAATCGCCTTATCCTGTTTGTCGTGAATGACCCAGGTTTTTTTCTTTCCCATCGCTTGCCGCTGGCGATCGCCGCCAGGGAGCAGGGGTATGAGGTCTGTGTCGCTACACCGTCAGGCGATGGGGTGGAGCAGATCAGGGCGGAAGGACTCAGCTACCGCAGGGTCTCGCTGAGCCGGAGCGGCGCAAACCCCTTTGCCGAACTGCGGACCATCTGGGGCCTCTACAAACTCTATCGTGAGCTGCGGCCTTCGCTGGTCCATCACGTGACCATCAAGCCGGTGCTCTACGGCACTTTGGCGGCGCGTCTGGCGAAGGTGCCGGCGGTGGTCAACGCCATCTCCGGCCTCGGCTTCGTGTTTCTGGCGCAAGGCTGGTTCAGCGCCATGGCGCGTTCAGCCGTATTGACCAGCTATCGCTGGTTGTTTTCACGCAGGCGGCTTTGGGTAATTGTGCAGAACAAGGATGATTACGGCTATCTGCTGGAGCAGGGGTGCCTGAGCCGGGAAAAGATTGAGCTGATACGGGGATCCGGGGTCGATACCGAACATTTCACCATGCGCCCGGAAACGGATGATGCGCCGTTGGTGGTGTTGCCTGCCCGCATGCTCTGGGACAAAGGGGTTGAGGAGTTTGTCGAAGCGGCCCGGCAGTTACGCCGGATGGGCGTCAAGGCGCGGTTTGCCCTGGTGGGAGGGATTGACCCGGACAACCCCGAATCGGTGCCGGCGGGTCGTTTGGCGGAGTGGGCGCGGCAGGGGATTGTGGAGTGGTGGGGCAATCGGCAGGATATGCCGGTCGTCTTCAGTCTTGCACACATTATCTGTTTGCCCTCCTATCGTGAGGGGTTGCCGAAAGTGTTGTTGGAGGCGGCAGCGTGCGGCCGATCGATCGTCACCACCGATGTGCCGGGTTGCCGGGAAGTGGTGATCGAGGGGGAGAACGGCCTCCTGATACCCGCCAGACAGAGCAAGCCCTTGGCCGAGGCGTTACGACAACTGATCGACAACCCTGAAAAACGCCGCGCCATGGGGCGAAGGGCGAGGGCCATGGCCGAAGCGGAATTTTCCATTCATCAGGTGGTTGAGCGCCATCTGGACATCTACCGGCGAGCATTCGATTCGTGAACAGCGTGCTGGTCACCGGCGCCAACGGATTTGTCGGCCGGCGCCTCTGTCGTTATCTGCTCTCTCGGGGTCGCACGGTGCGTGGCGCGTTTAGGCGTTACAGCCCTGATTGGGTCCTGTGTGAGCCGGTTGCTATCGGTGGCGTCGACGGTGATACGGATTGGAAAACCGCCCTGGAGGGTGTGGATACGGTCATCCATCTGGCGGCGCGGGTGCATGTCATGCAGGAGTCCGAGGCCGATCCGTTAGCCGCTTTCCGCCGGGTCAATGTGGCGGGCAGCGCTGCCCTTGCCAGGCAGGCGGCGGTTGCCGGGGTGAGGCGTCTGATCTATCTGAGCAGCATCAAGGTGAATGGTGAGAGGACCGCTGGGACGCCGTTTCGTGCGGATGATCCGCCCAGGCCGGAAGACCCTTACGGACAGTCCAAGTGGGAGGCGGAGCTGGCCTTGAAACAGATCGCCGCAGAGACGGGGCTTGAGCTGGTGATCATTCGCCCGGTGCTGATCTACGGCGGCGGTGTGAAAGGCAATCTACAGCGATTAATCGGGCTGATCCGGCGTGGTTTGCCCCTGCCTCTGGCAAGAGTGAATAATCGGCGCAGTCTGTTGAGTATCCGGAACCTGCTCGATTTCCTGGATTGCTGTATCGACCATCCTACTGCGGCCGGTGAGGTGTTTTTACTGGCGGACGGCAGTGATCTGTCGACGCCGCAACTGCTTCGCAAGCTGGCGGGCGCGATGGGGCTGTCCGTCCGTCTGATCCCTGTGCCGGTGGGTTTGCTGCGGTTTGCCGGGCGCTTGACGGGGCGCTCCGCCGTGATTGAACGATTAACGGGTGATTTGCAGGTGGATATCGAAAAAAACAGGGAACTGTTGGGATGGTTGCCGGTGATCGACGTGGATGAGGCCCTGGCGGCAATGGTGAAAGATGCGCCTGAATGAATCGCTTCACCAGGGAGTCCGGTTTTGTTTTGGGTGACGGCGCTGGTTTTCTTATTCTCGGCGGCCTTGACCGGCGTGGCGCGCGCCTATGCCCTTCGCCGGGGCTTGATGGATCGGCCCAACAGTCGCAGCGCCCACACGATTGCAACCCCTCGCGGTGGCGGTGTGGCGTTTGTCCTCGTCTACCTGTCTGCGCTGATAGGGTCATTTTTCTTTCCCCTTGACGGGGTGCGCCTTGCTGAGGAGTTTCTTGTCGCATTGCTGTTCGGCGGTGGGCTGGTCGCGTTGATCGGTTTTATCGATGATCATCGGCATCTCCCGGCCAGACTGCGATTTCCGGTTCATGTGGCGGCGGCGGTGGTTGCGGTTTGGGTCTTGGGTGTGCCGCCGATCACTATCGCAACCTGGATAGCAACCGATGGCTGGTGGTTGAGGGTGCTGTTTGTGGTCGCCCTGGCATGGCTATTGAATCTCTATAATTTCATGGACGGCATCGACGGCATCGCCGGCCTGCAGGCGATTGCCGTTCTTTGCGAGGGCGCGGCCATCCTGATGCTGAACCAATCCGCTCTTGAGGCGGCGTACTGGCTGTTGCTGCCGGCGTCGGCGGTAGCCGGCTTTCTGCTTTGGAACTGGCCGCCGGCGAAGATTTTCATGGGTGATGCGGCGAGCGGCTTCATAGGCTTTTCCCTGGGGGTTTTCGCGCTTTACACAGCGAACCATTACCCCATTTCGATCTGGAGTTGGCTGATACTGCTCGGGGTATTCGCGGTGGATGCAACCTGGACCCTGGGGGTGAGAGTGTTGAGGGGAGAACGATGGTATGAAGCGCATGCCGACCATGCCTATCAGATCTTAGCGCGACGCCGTCAGGCCCTCAACGACGATGCCGGTATGCCCATCGAGCAAGCCCGGGCGGAAGCGCATAAATGGGTCGTTCTGAGGATGCTTCTGATCAACCTTTTCTGGCTGTTGCCGTTGGCATGGCTGGCGTCCGTCGCGCCTTCCTACGGATGGCTCTTGACGCTTATCGCATTTCTACCGTTGTCGCTACTGGCTTGGCGGCTAGCCCGCATTTCTCACCAGACGGACCGGAAGAACGGATAACATGATGAAATTTAACCGACTTAGCATCGAAAAATGATGGTAGTACATTTACACCCTGTCCTATTTGGTTTTTGGAGCAATCCGGCTTCGCACCCCAAGGGCACTTCCTGCGGGGCGCATCTTGAACGATTAGCCTTGAACCATGGTGATGGCTATGCTCCGGCGGCTAATCGTCCAACCTTCTTCGCCGGTTTACCTCAAAAATCCAAATCCTGGTGAGAAATGCGGGCTGGGCGCAGGCCGGGATGGGTGATTTCAGTTTTTTGCCCGGCGATCACGGTTTTTAGGTTTATTTGCCATGCTCCGGTTGCGACTCCAGTTTTCTCAGCCGGTACTGCACCTCTTCAAGCAGCTTACGGTTCACGCTCAGCAGATCCGCGACGAAGGCCACCAGAAAGGTCTGAAAGCCGATGCCCATCATCACCCCGGCGAGGATGACGGATTGAATATGTCCCTGTCCGTCTCCGCTCAGGTAGAAGTAAAGGAACCGCAGGCCCAGCGCCAGGCCCAGACTGAACAGCACCAGACTTATCGTCAGAAAAAAGCGAAACGGCTTGTAGACGACAAAGATCCGCAGCATGGTGATGATCGATTTTTTGATATAGCTGCTGATGCTCTTGACCAGTTTGGAAGGCCGGAGATCCTCGTTGACCTCTACCGGCACCGAGGTGACCGCCATCTGTTTCATGCCTGCTTGGATGATGGTTTCAAGGGTGTAGGTGTATTCGTTGAAAACGTTCAGTTTCATGGCGGCGTCACGGCTGAAGGCGCGAAAGCCGCTGGGGGCGTCAGGGATGTCCGTGTGGCTGATCTTGCGCACAACGCTGCTTCCCAGGCGTTGTAACATCTTTTTACTGAAAGAGAAGTGCTCGATCATCCGGATGGGTCTGGCGCCGATGACCATGTCCGCCTTGCCATCCAGAATCGGTTGGGTAAGGCTGGGTATAAAGCCGGTGTCGTACTGATTGTCGGCATCCGTGTTGACGATCACATCCGCGCCATGTCTGACGCAGGCGTCCAGGCCGAACATGAAGCCCCTGGCCAGCCCTTGGTTCCGGGTATAGCCCACGATATGGTCGACCCCCTGCTGATGGGCGACACGGCGGGTGGCGTCGGTGCTGCCGTCATCGATAATCAGCCATTCGACCTGATCGAATCCCGGGACTTCTCGTGGGAGTTCCGCCAGCGCCAGGGCCAGGGTCTTTTCTTCGTTGTAGCAGGGGATCTGAATTATCAGCTTCATTTTCGGACAAACTGGGAATTTAATGCTCAGCAAGCTAAGGTTCGGGGTATGGAGGCCGTTAACCGTGCAAAGGGGTCGATGGATATCCGCTATGCTACGCTTGCAACTCGACAATCTTGAACTATTTCGGCAGAGCCTTCAACGGGTGACTGCCAAGCCGGGCTTTTACGACGGTTTTTACCACAATTTCATCGATCAGTCAGAGGAAATCACCGCTCTTTTTCGTAACAGGGACATGCCGCAGTTGAAACGTAAATTGCGCAATACGCTGCAGATGCTGGTGGAAACTGTGGAGGGAAAACCCGGTCTTGAACTCTATATCGAGATGCTGGGGCGCGTGCATCGGCGATTGAATATACAACGCAGGCATTTCACCATGTGGGAGGACGCCCTGCTGGAGGCAGTGCGGGTGTATGACGAAGAGTACAGCAAACAGGTCCTGGCCGCTTGGCTGCTGGTGATCGGCATGGTGGCAGAGCGTATGTTCATCGCCTTGGACGGGGTGGAGAAGGTGGCTTTCTGACCTGTCCGTCACGCCGGGCCTCCCTGCGGGAGAGATGCTAACCCGCATTGCTCACCAGACGGACCGTACTAACAGGAAAACTTATGAAAGTTGAACAGGTTAGTATCTCTCACCGTATGGCATTCATCGGACAATCTGTCCTATTTGGTTTTTGGAACAACCAGGCCGAGCCTCTTGAATGATCGGGCTTGAACCATAGGCCCGGCTATGCTTCTGCGCCCGATCATCCAACCTGCTTCGGCCTGGTTGCACCAAAAATCCAAATCTTGGTGAGAAATGCGGGCTAAGCCTCCACCTGCGTTGTTGCGTTGCTCGGAAAGGGCGCGCCATTCCCGGCGTAACGCAGGTCATTGCAGCATCCGCCTTTCTGTAACGGGCCGGGTGCGGTATCCTTCCGCGATTGTCGCACATAACCATCCGTTCGGGCCAGATCATGCAGAATCTCTACGACCCTGCCGTCATCGAGGCAGAGGTCCAGTCACACTGGGAACATGCCAAGACCTTCGAGGTCAGCGAAAACTCGCGCAAGGAGAAGTTTTACTGCCTCTCCATGTTTCCCTACCCCAGCGGCAAGCTGCATATGGGGCATGTGCGCAACTACACCATCGGCGATGTGATCGCCCGTTACCAGCGCATGCTCGGCAAGAATGTGCTCCAGCCCATGGGATGGGATGCCTTCGGCCTGCCGGCGGAGAATGCCGCCCTCAAGAACAAGGTGGCCCCGGCCGGATGGACTTATGACAACATTGCCTATATGAAAGGGCAGCTCAACCGGCTTGGTTTCGGCTATGACTGGCGGCGCGAGCTGGCCACCTGCCGGCCCGACTATTACAAGTGGGAGCAGTGGCTGTTCATCGAGCTTTATAAGAAAGGCTTGGTTTATCGTAAAAATGCGCTGGTCAATTGGGATCCGGTCGACCGGACGGTGCTGGCCAATGAGCAGGTCATCGATGGCCGTGGCTGGCGCTCTGGCGCCTTGGTGGAGCGCCGCGAGATTCCCCAATGGTTCGTCAAGATCACCGACTATGCCGATGAGTTGCTTGACGAAATCGATAACCTGGAGGGCTGGCCCGAGCAGGTGCGCGCCATGCAGCGCAACTGGATCGGTCGCTCATTCGGTGTGCGGATGAGGTTCGGGATCGAGGGTTCGGATGAGACCCTGTCCATCTACACCACTCGCCCCGATACGCTGATGGGGGTCACCTATGTCGCGGTGGCGGGGGAACACCCGTTGGCCCTGGGGGCCGCTGTCGGCAATCCCGCGCTGACCGAGTTCATCGAAGCGTGCCGCCGGGGGGGGATGTCGGAAGCGGAACTGGAGACCATCGAGAAGAAGGGCATGCCCCTGGGCATCAATGCCGTCCACCCGGTGAGCGGTGAGGCGGTGCCGGTCTATGCGGCCAACTTCGTGCTGACGGGTTACGGCACCGGCGCGGTGATGGCCGTCCCCGGCCATGATGAACGGGATCATGCATTCGCCAGGCAGTATGGTATCCCGATCAAACAGGTGATCCATCCGCGGGACGGCTCTCATGTGGATATCCAACACGCCGCCTATACCGAGAAAGGTGTGTTGCAGGCGTCCGGTCCGTTCGACGGTCTCACATCCGAGGCCGCTTTCGACGCCATTGCCGAGTGGTTGCAGGCGCGCGGCAAGGGCGAGAAAACCAAACAGTATCGTATACGCGACTGGGGGGTTTCGCGCCAGCGCTACTGGGGGGCGCCGATCCCGATGATTCACTGTGAGAAGTGCGGTCTCGTGCCGGTCCCGCCGGCGGATCTGCCGGTGCGTCTCCCGGAGGATATCGTCTACGACGAACACACCATCAATCCGCTCAAGGACAACCCCGCCTTTGCTGACTGTCGTTGTCCCCAGTGTGGCGATGTGGCGCAACGGGAGACCGACACCTTCGACACCTTTATGGAGTCGAGCTGGTACTACGCCCGCTATACCTGTCCGGGCGCCGGCGCCATGCTCGATGAGCGCGCCGACTACTGGCTGCCGGTGGACCACTACATCGGCGGCATCGAGCATGCGGTGCTGCATCTGCTCTATGCCCGCTTCTACCACAAACTGCTGCGCGATGCGGGACTGGTGAAGAGCGACGAGCCGTTCACCCGTCTGCTGACCCAGGGGATGGTGGTGGCCGAAACCTACTACCGGGAACAGGGTGACGGCGCCAAACACTGGCATAATCCGACCGAAGTCGAGGTGGAGCGTGATGAGAAGGGCCGGCCGCTATCGGCCCGGCTGCCGGCGGATGGCGGGGCGGTGGTGATCGGCGGTATCGAGAAGATGTCGAAGTCGAAAAACAACGGCGTCGATCCGCAGGGCCTGATCGATCGCTACGGCGCCGATACGGTGAGGCTCTACACCATGTTCACCTCACCGCCGGACCAGTCCCTGGAGTGGAATGATGAGGGGGTGGAGGGAGCCCATCGGTTTCTAAAAAGGTTGTGGTTATTTGCAGCTGAGAAAGCTGAAATAATCAAGGCTGTTAACGCTTCATGTCATTTGGCCAAGAATAGGCTTGAGCCTGATTGGAGTAATTTGATTGATGAGCAAAGGGAAGCGCGCAGAGAAATGCATAGCGTACTGAGGCAAGCGCTCTTTGATTACGACCGGCAACATTTTAATACGGTTGTCGCCGCTTGTATGAAAATACTGAATCTTACAATTAGGCTACCCGGGGTGACTCCCTATCATCCTAACGCAGAGAGCAAAGCACCAAACTTGCGTGTGTGGATGTGGATGGTACATGAGTCTATGGGGTTCATACTGCGGCTGTTGGGTCCCATCGCCCCCCATATTACGCATCTGCTGTGGCGCGAGCTGGCGTATGGCAGTGAGATCCTTGAGAGCGATTGGCCGCAACCCGACGAAGCCGCCCTCAAACAGGAGAGCCTGTCCTATGTGGTGCAGGTCAACGGCAAGGTGCGGGCAACCATCCAGGCGCCGGCGGATACCGACAAATCGGTGGTTGAGCGTATCGCCCTGGAGAATGACAAAGTGCAGCGCTTTATCGGTGAAGGGAGGGTGAGGAAGGTGATTGTGGTGCCGAACAAACTGGTGAATGTCGTTGCTAACTAGGGGGTGTTCTCAATCATCGTTCGCGGCGTGATTCCGGCCCTTTTCCGCGTTGGCGGCGTTGCGATTCGTTGCAATAGAATGACTATTA
>JAHXHR010000008.1 GCA_025656505.1 Candidatus Thiodiazotropha sp. (ex Epidulcina cf. delphinae)
GGCCGGGGCATAATAGGCTGTCGTGACAAGCGAGGGCGAAAGGGGGACTGGGATGTCCCGTTTCGCATCCTGAGCGTCACGACACTCTTGTTTTCAAGTGAATACTTTACAAAGCCAGTGTGCGGTTGTCCCTCTCTTTCGACAAGCCGTTGTAGGAGACTATTCCCTAACACGTGCCGCGCACGGTTGCCGAAACGGTGCGTGTTATGAGGGGCTGGGTGACAGCCCGGCCAGTCATGCTTTAAATATTATGTTATATGGGGATATGTAGGGTCGCTCAAATGAAGGAGGTGTTAGGAATGGAAAAGAATGATAAAACCCTTTGCAATACCACGGCTGAAGTCACCGAAACATCATCTAAGGATGGAACGGCAACTCGGACTTGTTCAGGAAAATGTGGAGATACAAAGGTTGACCCGATAGATTGCCCGCCTGGGCACTCTCCAATTTTGGATTGCACCAGTAATCCACCTACGATTAGCTGCTATGATCATCGAAAAATTGAATTCTCAAAGGAACAGCTTCGATTCTTGACTGAAGAAATTTCTGCGTCAATTCGTGGTGGCCAAGCAGCGGCACGAAATACAGTACGTGGCGCGGCTGGGATTTTGGGAGATGACTGTTCAAAATTCAGTTTTGAGGTCAATGGAAATCAATATAGCTTTAGCAAAGCTGGGCATGAATCTTGGGTTGAAACAGTCAAGTATTCCAAACGCCACAATACAGATGTTAATGTGGTTGACAATGGGATCAAGAATTCTGATGGGAAATTCAAACCTCTTGAAATTTATGATGCTTAACTCTCTCGCTAACCGCCATGGAGAGCGAAGCGAAGGCGGTTAGTCCCCGGTAGGCGTAGGCGCGGGCGTATGATCGAAGGTGAGAGCGTAAGCGAACGCCGTAGATCATATGCAAGCGCATCCGACACGCCGTCTAGCCATTTGAGGGAGTGCTGCGAAGCGGCACGGACGCAGGGCGGCCGGGGCCTTAAAGGCTGTCGCGTTGGCGAGTCGATTTTGGGGGCTGGGATGTCCCAAAATCTATCACGAGGTAGCGATACTCTTGTGCTTACGGTCTTAGCTTGATACCCACTCAAAATGAGATCTTGTAATGAGTATCGTGAACCCAGACATCCAGTGCGCCGAGCTAAATCGGCAAAAGATTGGAGGTGAAAGCCCTCTACCCGGAAAGGTGTAGCGAGCCGCCGGGGCCCCGAGTCATGGGCCGCATTCCGTAAGGGCTGGGGTTAAGCGTTGACAGGGGAAAGCATAGGCTCAGTATTGAGTTCCGAAAACAAGATCGAGAGTGCCGACCTCGTTGGGTGATAGGGAAGGCAACACAGCTTTATCGCGTAACCGTGAGCGATAAGGCTGACTCTCCGGAGTCGTAGACCTGGTGCATGTGCAGATGTCTTTTGAGCGGAACCCGGGAGATCCCGTCTATCACAGGAGCACTGTCTATCACTGAGGACAGTGCCGATAGAGGAAAGCGAACAGCATAAGTTCTAGCGAGCACTAGAGAGAGGAGCAAGGGGCCAGTTCTCGCATTGTAACCTCCGCCAGGAGGCGGGAGACTCAGAACATGGCTAGACCACTACACGGATAGAGTTTGCTGGAGCCTTGTACCACACCGGCAGATCGTCGTTATGGCGAATTACGAACCCACCTGGAGCTGCGGGGGGGGATAGCTATAGGGCCTAATGATATGCTCATCGCTGCCCATGCCCTGGATTATGTCGTGATTACTGCCAATGTTGGTGAGTCCTCCCGTGTGCCTGGGCTAAAAGTGGAGAACTGGCTGGAAGTATAATTAAGGATGGATCAGCGAGCCTGGTGTGTCCAATACTCTCATAGCGCTAGGAATTCAGGCCTTGATCAAGTGTCATTGCTGCTTCATGACCTGATCCCAAAAACGATTCCAGAAACCCCGTTGCTCTTCTATCCGGTCAAGTCGCTGTTCGATGGTGTGCAAGGCGTTGGAGAGTTGCTCGTCAGTTGGTTGGGAAGAGGGACGCTGATTATCCATGATCAATTGCTCCAGCCATTCGCTGATCGTAATCCCCTGCAGATCCGCCGCCGCCTGGGTGATCCGTTTGGCTTCGGCTGAAACCTTTTCCAAGCTCCACTGCTGGGCCGGTCTTGTTTTATTCGTTTTCGTCGCCTTGGGTGGAGGTTTCTTGTGGGTTGCGGTGGGTTTGGTCTTGACCGTCTGGCTGGGATGGGCTTGAGCATTTTTTCTCTTCTTCTTGCCTTTCAGGGTAATAGGCCGCTGCGGCATGGTTGAGTAGTCGCGGGTTGGCCTTTTGGGCGGTTTTTTCGGGATGGGCGCAGGCCGCTTGTCGCTGGTATCATCTGCCATGAGATTGAAATGTATGGTTAGTGGTCATTCGGCGCTGGAAACGCTGCTATTCGCAGTAGTGTAGCGGAAATAGCTCTTGGCAGGGAAAGCCGGCGTCTTCAATGGAGAAAGGGTAGGGTGGCGGGAGCGTTGAAGCGTGGATGCCGAAGCGGGCAGGCACGGGTCGATGGCCAACCTCCCCCTGGGTGAAGGAGGAGGCCGACGCTCAGGTGAAATCCGCTTTAGCTAAACAGGCTGACGAGGACGGAAACGATCCAGATTCCTGCTGCGGCAAGGATTAAGGTGTCCATGGAGACAAAGGTTTGGTTTGGCGCTTTCATGGTTTTACCTCCCAACTACTCTCGGTAGACCGATACTGCTATGTGCCAAAGCCCCGATCCAAACTACTGACGACAACTGGGGCGAACGTTCAAAGTCGGTTCCATGAGCCTGATCTCTCAGTTGGCCATCCTTGTTATCGGGAAGTGACCGCCTTTGGGTGCCGATAAGCAGGAACTTCTCTCTATATTGCGGCAAAATAGGCGGATAATTCACCCTTGGCATTGAGAATTCGCAATTCAACACCTGTTATGCGCAAAAAGGAGGCAAATCTCACATATTTTAGTGAAGTGTGCGATTGCGGTTCCAATGTCCCCCGATTAAAAACAGTGTGGCATTGGGCCTCACCGGGTTACGCCGCTCATCCGGGCTTTGAGCGCTTGGCGATGGATTGATCGTGAGACTTGCCAGAGGCCGGACAAAGCCCTAGAGTGGAGTCAGGGAGTCGGCCGGGCAGTCGCTGCACCGTTCAGCGGTGCGGAGGAAAGTCCGGGCTCCGGCGGGCAGGGTGCCAGGTAACGCCTGGGAGGCGCAAGCCTACGGAAAGTGCCACAGAAAATATACCGCCAGTGGTTTTTGACGACTGGTAAGGGTGAAAAGGTGCGGTAAGAGCGCACCGCACCGCTGGCAACAGCGGTGGCAGGGCAAACCCCACCTGGAGCAAGACCGAATAGAGGAACATACATACCTTCGGGTGAGTAGCGTGCGGCCCGCACGGTTCCCGGGTAGGTTGCTTGAGGTGTGCGGCGACGTACATCCCAGATGAATGACTGTCCTTGACAGAACCCGGCTTACAGGCCGACTCCCGCATCCACTTTTTTCCACTTGCCGATAGGCCCTCTGCAATCTCCATATTTTACTTTAGGTTACGGTGTCATCCCATTGTATTTCCAGTAGTAAATCTTGCCTGACATCCCTTTCGGTTATTGCGCCTAAGCTACTGAGCCATAAGACTTTTTACGGCATCAATCTTGACAGGTCGGTGAGTCGAGTCCTATTACGGCATCAATCTTGACAAGTCGGTGAGTCGAGTCCTAATATGGTTTAAAGTGGGAGAATGTGGAGAATTAGGGGAGGGGTTGGTTCATCTAGAGGGGCGCTGTTTTGTTTCGAGGGGTTTCATCACTCAATCTGGATGCCAAGGGACGCATAGCGATACCGACCAGGTACCGTGATCAGCTTGCGGCAACCTGCGCCTCTGAATTGGTGATCACCGTCGATAAAGATCACTGTCTGTTGATCTATCCCAAACCCATTTGGCTCGAGATCGAAGAAAAACTCAAGGCGTTGCCGTCCTTTGATGAATCTGCGCGGAATCTGCAACGGCTCTACATCGGTAATGCCCATGAGATCGATATGGACGGCCAGGGCCGCATTCTGTTGCCCCAGGAGTTGCGCCGGTTTGCCAAGCTCGACAAAAAGGTCGCGCTGGTTGGGCAGATCAATAAATTCGAGCTTTGGGACGAAGAGATCTGGAACGCAAGACAGGAGGCCTGGCTAGAGAAGGTGGATCTCACTAATCTCGATCTGCCGGCAGAGTTCAAGTCGCTTTCCATCTGATGAAACAGAAGCATCTTTCGGTACTGCCGCAGACCTCGGTGGAGGCGCTGAGAGTCGATCCGGCGGGTGTCTATATGGACGGCACCTTCGGTCGCGGCGGACACAGTGGATTGATTCTGGAGGCGCTGGGCGAACAGGGGCGTTTGATAGCCATCGACAGGGATCCGCAGGCTGTGGCTTATGGACGGCATCTGTTTGGGCATGATGCTCGTTTCAGCATCGTACAGGAGAGCTTTTCCATGTTGGCTGATGTGGCGGAGCAGACGGGTGTGATGGGACGGGTCAACGGGATTCTGTTGGACCTGGGGGTGTCGTCCCCCCAACTGGACCAGGCTGAACGCGGCTTCAGTTTCAGTAAGGACGGACCGCTGGACATGCGTATGGATCCGGGCAGCGGTGTTTCGGCGGCTGAGTGGTTGGCCGGAGCGGAGATGACGGAGATAGCCGGGGTTCTGAAGACGTATGGCGAGGAGCGTCATGCGAAACGCATCGCACGGGCGATCGTGGAAGCCAGGTCGGTCAGGCCGATCACCACTACCGTGCAGTTGGCGGAACTGGTAAGTCGCGCCAATCCCTCTCGGGAGAAGGGTAAACATCCGGCGACCCGAAGCTTCCAGGCGATACGCATCTTCATCAATGGTGAGTTGGATGCGCTGCGGATATCGCTTCAGCGTGTGCTGGATGTGTTGGCGTCGGGCGGCAGGTTGGTAATCATCAGTTTTCACTCACTCGAGGATCGCATCGTCAAACGTTTTATGCGCGACCAGGCGAGAGGCGACAGCTTTCCCCCCGGTGTGCCGGTGACACGGGATCAGCTACAGCCACGCTTACGCCTGGTGGGTAAGGCCTTGCGCCCCGGGGAGGCGGAGGTGGCGGCGAATCCGCGCGCTCGTAGCGCGGTTTTGCGCGTGGCGGAGCGACGCTCTTGAGTCGCACGGGTTACGGGTTGTTCGGCTTGCTGATCGCGGCAGTGCTGGCCTCGGCGGTAGCGGTCGTATACAGCAAGTATCTCAGTCGCAAACACTTTGCGGCCTTGCAGGAGTTGCATGCGGAACAGGAACGCATAGCTATCGAGTGGGGGCGCTTGCAGTTGGAAGAGAGCACCTTGGCGACCCATTCGGAAGTGGAGAAAAGGGCGCGGGATGGATTGAAAATGCATCTGCCCGCTGTTAGTGAAGTCGTTGTGATCAGGCGCTGAAAATGGTGGGTGCGAAGAAAAGAAAGGCGAATCAGGCTGAAATCGTAAGGCTACCGAGCTATCGCGCCCGGCGTTATACCGTGCTCGCGGTAATCGGCTTGGCCTACGCCTCCCTGGCCTGGCAGTCATTGGATCGCCAGGTGTTTCAGACCGCCTTTCTGCAGGAGCAGGGAGAGCGTCGTTATCTGCGCACCATGAAGGTCAGCGCCAGTCGAGGCATGATCACGGACCGGAATAGCGAACCTTTGGCGATCAGCACTCCGGTGAAGAGTGTTGCCGTCAATCCGCGCCTGATCAAGAGCGATAATCAGACCATCGGCGCCTTGGCCTCTACCCTGGACCTCGATCCGGATCGTCTGCGCCGTCTGCTCTCCAGCGATAGAAGCTTTGTCTATCTCAAACGGCGCATCAACCCCGATCTTGCGGAGCAGGTGCGGGCGCTCGATCTGGACGGTATCGATCTGCTTTCGGAGTATCGGCGTTTCTACCCAAGCGGCGAGGTGATGTCCCAGATGGTGGGGTTTACCAACATAGACGATCAGGGACAGGAAGGGATGGAGCTGGCCTACGACGAATGGTTGAGCGGCGTTCCGGGGGCTAAGCGGGTGATCAAGGACGGCAAAGGCCGGGTGGTGGAGCAGGTGGAGAATATCCGCAGCCCCTCTCCAGGCAAGGATCTGGTGTTGAGTATCGATCGCAGGTTGCAGTTCCTCGCCTATCGGGAACTCAAGGCCGCAGTCGGTAAACACAGCGCCCGTTCAGGTTCGGCGGTCATTCTGGATGCCCGTAGCGGCGAGATATTGGCGATGGTCAACAGCCCTTCCTACAATCCGAATGCCCATCGCGGCCGCCGTTCCGGCAGTCTGCGCAATCGGGTGGTGACCGATGTCTTCGAACCGGGATCTACGATTAAGCCGTTTACCGTGGCCGCGGCGCTGGAAATGGGGCGGTTCAAGCCCACCACACCCATCGATGTTTCTCCGGGCCAGATGAAGGTGGGGCGTTATCTGGTGAGGGACAGCCGCAACTACGGCATGATCGACGTGGCTACGGTATTGCGCAAGTCGAGTAACGTGGGAGCCAGCAAGATCGCCCTGTCGATGCGCCCCGAGTCGTTATGGAAACTCTATGCCGAAATGGGCTTCGGCGAGAGTCCCTACAGTCAGTTCCCAGGGGAGTCGAGCGGAAGACTGCCGCACTATTCCGACTGGTCGTCCTTCGAACAAGCGACGCTCTCCTTCGGCTATGGTCTCTCCGTGACACCGCTACAACTTGCCCGAGCCTATGCGGTATTGGCCAATGACGGGGTGCGCCTGCCGGTATCCCTGTTGAAGTTGGAACGGCCGGCGGAGGGTGAGCGGGTGATTCGCAAGAGCACCGCCCGGACCCTGATGAAGATGTTGGAGGCGGTGGTGAGCAGCGAGGGCACAGCGCCTCTGGCGGCGGTTCCCGGCTACCGTGTGGCGGGTAAGACCGGCACCGCCAAGAAATCGGTGGCGGGCGGCTATGCGGTGGACAAATACCTCTCTCTGTTCGTCGGCATCGCCCCAGCCAGCGATCCGCGCCTGGTCATGGCGGTGTTCATCGACGAACCGAGGGGCGAGGATTACTACGGCGGCCTGGTGGCGGGTCCTGTCTTTTCCAAGGTGATGAGCGGAGGATTGCGTCTGTTGAATATTCCCCCCGATAAACCCTGGCATGAGAATACCCTGATGGCCCGGCTGGGAGAGAAGGAATGATGGCCGTCGAACAGATGACAGCGCCACACATGCTCACTTCGTTGCTGGAGGGGCTGGTTTCCATCCCTGTGACTCAGGATCGGAAGGTTGTCGGGGTCACCCTGGATAGCCGCCAAGTAGTGCCTGGTACGTTATTTCTGGCCTGTGTCGGAGGCCAAAACCATGGATTGGCCTTTGCCGAACAAGCGGTAGTATTGGGTGCTGTCGCCATTGCCTGGGAGTCTGATGACGCTGAGGGAGATCGTATCGCGGCAGATCTATCCCATCTGCCGATACCACTGTTAGCGATCCCCGAGCTGTCACGACGGGTGAGCCTGATTGCCGGCCGCTTCTACGGTCACCCCAGTCGCGGGATGGCGGTCTACGGCATTACCGGCACCAACGGCAAGACCAGCATCAGCCAGTTGTTGGCCCAGGCGTTGGAGCGTGAAGTGCGCTGCGGCGTCATCGGCACGTTGGGGGCAGGACTGCCGGGCAGGCTCAGCGCCACCGGCTATACCACGCCGGATGCGGTGAACCTGCAACGGCTGTTGAACGAACTGCGCGAACAGGGGGCTCGGGCGGTGGCCATGGAAGTCTCTTCCCATGCGCTGGACCAGGATCGCGCCGCTGCAGTGCATTTCGATAGTGCGATCTTTACCAACCTCAGCCGCGACCACTTCGATTACCACGGCAGTCTGGAGAACTATGCGGCCGCCAAGCAGCGGCTGTTCAATATGCCGGATCTCAGCAGTGCGGTGATCAATCTGGATGACCCCTTCGGGTCAAAGCTTATCGCTGGTCTGGCCGGGGATGCGGAAGCGATGGGTTATACCCTGGATCCGGCCTGCCGGATACCGGCCGGTCTGGCGGGATGGGCGTGCGCCGAGCGGATCGAACCCAGTGTTCAGGGAATGCGGATCCAGGTCTCGACCCATCACGGATCGGGCGTAGTCGAGAGCCCGCTGCCGGGCCGGTTCAATGCGGCAAACCTGCTGGCGGTGCTGCTGGTGTTGTTGCACCGGGAATGGGATCTGCGGCAGGCATTGAAGGTGATGGCGGAATTACACATCGTTCCGGGACGCATGGAGTCGCTGGGCGGCGCAAACAGGCCCGGCGTGGTAGTGGATTACGCCCATACCCCGGATGCCTTGGAGAAAGTGCTGCAAGCGCTGCGGATGCATACTGCCGGCCGTTTGATCCTGGTCTTCGGCTGTGGCGGAGACCGCGACCGGGGTAAGCGACCTCTGATGGGGGAAGTGGCTGAACGGCTCGCCGATCTTGCCTATGTGACGGATGACAATCCACGCACCGAACCGGGTGCTGAGATCATTGATGAAATCCTCACCGGCATGAAAGCGCCTGAAAAAGCTTGTGTCGAGCCTGATCGGGGTCGCGCCATTCACCGGGCTGTCGCGGCTGCCTCGCCGGATGATCTGGTGCTGGTGGCGGGCAAAGGCCATGAAAGCTACCAACTGGTCGGAGACTTGGTGCTCCATTTCGACGACCGCGAACAGGTCAAAGCGGCTTTGGCCGATTGGGATGAAAAGTGTGATGAATAGCCTGCGACTCTCTCAGGTGGTGGAAGGCCTCAATGCCCGGATTATCGGTGAAGACATCGATTTCAGTTCAGTCAGCAGCGATACTCGCACACTGCAGCAAGGCGATCTCTACGTGGCCCTGAGGGGTCTGAACTTTGACGGTCATCGATTCGTCGACCAGGCGATCGACAAGGGAGCCGCAGCGGTGATGGTGAGCGAATCCCTGGATAGGACAATTCCTCAAATCCAGGTGGCGAATACCCGCTTGGGTCTGGGCCGATTGGCAGGACTTTGGCGGGAGAGATTTGACGTCCCTCTGGTGGCGATCACCGGCAGCAACGGTAAGACCACGGTCAAGGAGTTGCTTGCCGCCTGTCTGCGGATGCACGGACCGGTACTCGCCACCCAGGGAAATCTGAACAACGATATCGGCCTGCCACTGACGTTGTTGGGTCTACAGGAGGAGTCCTATGCCGTGGTGGAGATGGGCGCCAATCATCCGGGTGAAATCGGCTACCTGAGCCAGATCGCCCACCCCGACGTGGCGGTGATCACGAATGCGGGGGCCGCCCATCTGGAGGGATTTGGCGATCTGCAGAGCGTGGCCCGGGCAAAAGGCGAGATCCTTAACGGCCTCAAGCCCTCGGGTATTGCGGTATTGAATGCGGACGACGACTATTTCCCCCTGTGGCGCGAGTTGTTGGGCGAACGCCGTATGCTGTCGTTCGGCGCCTCGGAGCGTGCCGCAGTGCGGAGCGATCTGACTCAGGCGGAGATGCGCTGGACAGAGGAAGGCTTCCTCAGTCACATGACGGTGAGCTTCCGGGATGAGCGCTTCGAAGTGAAACTCTCCCTGACCGGACGTCATAACCTGATGAACGGCTTGGCTGCCATCGCCGCCGCCCTGTCAATGGGATGTTCGGTCAGCGAAATACAGCAGGGGTTCGCCTCTATGCGATCTGTTGCAGGCCGTTTGCAGTTGTTGTTCGCCCCCTCAGGCTTTTACCTGATCGATGACAGCTATAACGCCAATCCCGATTCGGTGCATGCGGCGATCGAAGTGTTGCGGAAAGCGCCTGGCGAGCAATATCTGGTGTTGGGCGATCTGGCGGAATTGGGTGATGAGTCCGTTGCGCTGCACAGCAATATCGGTACACAGGCCAGACAGGCGGGCCTGCGCCATCTCTACGCCCTGGGCAGGTTGAGCGGGCATGCGGCGGACAGTTTCGGGGATGGGGGACGGGCCTTCTCCGAACTGGATGACTTGGCGGATGCGTTACACGCCGCCGTCCGTCCCGGTGACACGCTGTTGATCAAGGGCTCCCGAGGCGCCGCTATGGAAAGGGTTGTGCATCGTTTGATGGACGATGGGAGGGGCTGACGGTGCTGCTCTACCTGACCGATTGGCTGGTCCAGTTCGATGGCGCATTCCGGGTGTTCCAGTACCTGACCTTGCGAACCATCCTGGGGGTATTGACCGCATTGCTGATTTCGCTTGCCCTGGGGCCGATGATGATTCGCCGTCTCAGTTTCCATCAGATCGGCCAGCCGGTGCGCGACGACGGACCGGAGACCCACTTCTCCAAGGCGGGCACGCCCACCATGGGCGGGGCGCTGATCCTGGTGGCCATCGCCGTTGCCACCCTGCTCTGGGCCGATCTCGAAAACCGCTATGTATGGATCGTACTGATCGTGACCATGATTTTCGGACTGATCGGCCTGGTTGATGACTACAAGAAGCTGGTCCTGAACGACCCCAAGGGGTTGGCGGCGCGCTGGAAGTACTTTTGGCAATCGGTAGCTGGGTTGGGCGCTTCCTTGATCTTCTACTATACCGCCGGTTCAACCATGGAGACGGCCCTGCTGATCCCTTACCTGAAGGATGTCTCACTCGACTGGGGACCGATGTTTATCCTGTTCAGCTATCTGGTGATTGTCGGCTCATCCAATGCAGTCAACTTCACCGATGGTCTGGATGGCCTGGCCATTTTGCCGACGGTGATGGTGGGAGGGGCGCTGGGAGTCATCGCCTATGTCACCGGACATGCCGATTTTGCCGCCTACCTGAAGATTCCCTACCTGCCGGGGGTAGGCGAATTGATTGTCTTCTGTGCGGCTATGGTCGGCGCCGGGTTGGGGTTTCTCTGGTTCAACACCTACCCCGCCCAGGTCTTCATGGGGGATGTGGGGGCGTTGGCCTTGGGCGCCGCTCTTGGCGTGGTGTCGGTGGCGGTGCGTCAGGAAATCGTGCTGTTCATCATGGGTGGGGTGTTTGTCTTGGAGACGGTGTCAGTCATGCTGCAAGTGGTCTCCTACAAGTTGACAGGCAAGCGCATCTTCCGCATGGCTCCACTGCATCACCATTTTGAACTCAAGGGTTGGCCTGAACCTCGGGTCATTGTGCGATTCTGGATCATCACCGTTATTTTGGTGCTGGTCGGTCTAGCGAGTCTGAAGATACGCTGATGGCGGAAAAAGAGACACAGACAGGTAAAACGCTGATTGTCGGTCTCGGTAAGACCGGGCTCTCCTGTGCGCGTCATCTGGCGGCGCAAGGCGTCTCATTGGCGGTGACCGACAGTCGGAAACAGCCACCCGGTTTGGCGGCGTTACGCAAGGATTTCCCCGATACAGCCCTGTTCCTGGGCGGTTTTCAGGCCGAGGTCTTCCGGGCAGCCCGTCAACTGGTGGTGAGTCCGGGCATACCACTGGATGAATCCCTGATTCAGACAGCCAGGCGGCAGGGCGCTGAGATACTCGGCGATGTGGAGCTTTTCGCCAGGGCGGTGGATGCGCCGGTTGTGGCGATCACCGGATCGAACGGGAAAAGCACCGTCACCACCCTGTTGGGGGAGATGGCGCGAATAGCGGGGGTCAATGTGGCCGTAGGCGGCAACCTGGGCGAGCCGGTGCTGGATTTGCTGGATGACCGGGTGGAACTCTATGTGTTGGAACTCTCCAGCTTCCAATTGGAGCGCACCCGTTCACTCAAGCCCAAGGCGGCGGTGGTGCTGAATGTTTCACCTGACCATATGGATCGCTACCGGGATCTGGATGAGTACGCCGCGACCAAGGCAACACTCTACGCCAATACAGAGATCATGGTGATCAATCGGGATGATCCCAGGGTCGCGGCGATGGCCGATGAACGGGCGACGATGGTCGGTTTCACCCTGGATACCCCTTCAGGGAATGATTTCGGTTTGCACGAGCGTGACGGGGTAAAATGGCTGAGCAAGGGGAATACCCCGATGATGCCGGTCAGTGAGTTGCGCATACCCGGACGGCACAATGTGGCGAATGCCTTGGCGGCCCTGGCATTGGGCAGCGCTGCCGGATTGTCGCAAAACGGCATGCTGGCGGCATTGCGCAGTTTTTCGGGGCTGCCGCATCGCACCCAGTGGGTGGCTGATAAACAGGGTCTGCGCTGGTACAACGATTCAAAGGGCACCAATGTGGGCGCAACCGTCGCCGCATTGGAGGGATTGCATCCTGAGGGTGGCAACAGCCGTAGCGTACTGATCGCGGGCGGTGACTGTAAGGGGGCCGATTTCACTGAACTGGCGCCGGTTGTCGAAAAGACTGCACGGGCAGTGATACTGATCGGACGTGATGCGCCGAGATTGGCGTCCGTCCTGGCCGGACATGCGAAACTGGCGTATGCAGCAACCCTGGAGGAGGCTGTGACAAGGGCGTTGGAACTGGCCTTGCCGGGGGATCGGATCCTCCTCTCGCCGGCCTGCGCCAGCTTTGACATGTTCAGCAGTTTCGAGGCTCGGGGAGATGCCTTTGTTCAGGCGGTGGAGGCATTGCCCGCATGAGCGCCCTGCAACGACCCCAGGCGCTCGACGCCCGCTCCGGCAGACCTGTTCAGCCGACCATCGATCGCTGGCTGCTCTGTGCCGCGCTACTGCTGCTTTGTTTCGGTTTGGTCATGGTCTCATCGGCCTCGATGACGGTCGGTGACCGTATGGCCGGGTCACCATTCTTCTATATCTATCGCCACCTGTTTGCCATATTGCTGGGTCTGGCCGGCGCGCTGCTGTTTTTCCGCGTACCCATGGTGCAATGGCGCGATGCAGGGCCTCTGCTGGCCTTCCTGGGCATGCTGCTGTTGTTGATCCTGCTGGTGCCGGGGGTGGGCAAGACGGTGAACGGAGCGACCCGTTGGATTCCGCTGGGTATCTTCAACCTGCAGAGTTCCGAATTCATGAAACTCTTCATGGTGCTCTATGTCGCCGGTTACCTGGTGCGTCGTCAGGATGAGGTTGCGCGCTCCTTCTGGGGATTCGCCAAGCCGATGCTGTTGCTGATAGTCACCAGCGCCCTGATTCTGTTACAGCCTGATTTCGGCGCCACCGTGGTGTTGTTCGCCACGGCGTTGGGGATGCTGTTTCTGGGTGGGGTGGTGCTCTATCAATTCGCCATCCTGATCGTCTTCGCCGGGGTGGCTGGGTGGGCGCTGGTCTATTTCTCCCCCTATCGATGGCAGCGCATAACCACCTATCTGAATCCCTGGGACGACCCTTTCAATACCGACTTTCAGCTCTCCCAGGCGCTGATAGCCTTCGGACGGGGCGAGATTTCCGGGGTCGGTCTCGGCAACGGCATTCAAAAGCAGTTCTACCTGCCGGAGGCCCATACCGACTTCATCATGGCCGTGGTGGGAGAGGAGTTCGGTCTGATCGGCACCCTGGGGGTGATCCTGCTGTTCGTTTTCATCACCTGGCGGGCGTTTCAGATCGGTGTCAAGGCAGAGATGGCGGGGCAACGCTTCTCCGCCTATACCGCCTACGGCCTGGGGTTGTGGGTCGGGATGCAGGCCTTTATCAATATCGGCGTCAACGTCGGCATGCTGCCCACCAAGGGCTTGACCCTGCCGTTCATGAGCTACGGCGGCAACAGCATCATTGTCGCCTGCTTGATGATCACGCTGTTGCTGCGGATCGATTTCGAATCGCGACAGAAGGCAGGCAGGCCCACTATCGGGAGGCGGTCATGGCGCCTCATATAATGGTCATGGCGGGGGGGACCGGCGGACATCTGTTTCCTGCCCTTGCGGTGGCTGATTGGTTGAAACACCAGGGTTGCCGCATCACTTGGCTGGGCAGCACGGCGGGGATGGAGAGGCGTCTGATCCCCGAATATGGCTACCCGTTAGAAACCCTCGAAGTCAAAGGCGTGCGTGGAAGATGCCTCAAGCAGCGTCTGGCTGCGCCTTTTGTGGTATCGAGATCGCTATGGCAGGCGTATAAGGTGTTTCGCCGCATCCGCCCGAACCTGGTGCTCGGGATGGGGGGGTTCGTCACCGGACCCGGAGGCGTTGCGGCCAGATTGATGCGCGTACCCTTGGTGATTCAGGAGCAGAATGCTGTTCCGGGACTGACCAACCGTATCCTGGCGCGTTTCGCCAGCAAGGTATTCGAGGCTTTTTCCGGCAGTTTCGGCGCCGAAGCGCAGGCAGAGACCGTGGGGAATCCGGTGCGCAGGGAAATCGTTGCCTTGCAGACGCCGGAACAGCGCTTCACCGGGCGTCAAGGGGCGGTGAGATTGCTTGTGCTTGGCGGTTCGCTAGGGGCTCAGGCGCTGAACCGGATTATACCCGAAGCGCTGGCATTACTGGCAGAGGAGCAGCGTCCCCTAGTGCGCCACCAAGCCGGTGAGAAGCTGTTTGATGAAACCCTGGCCATCTATCGGGAGAGGGGTGTGACAGCGGAGATCAAGGCCTTCGAAAAAGAGATGGCCGAGGCCTACGGTTGGGCCGATCTGGTGATTTGTCGCGCCGGCGCCTTGACCGTTTCCGAACTGGCGGTGGCCGGATTGGGTGCGGTGCTGGTTCCCTATCCCTATGCGGTGGATGATCACCAGACCCATAACGCCGATTTTCTGGTCAAGGCGGGTGCGGCCGAACTGCTGCCGCAGCCGAGCCTGGATGCGCGGAATCTGGCGCGGCTGCTGAGCAGTCTGTGCGCCGACAGAGACAAACTGCTGAGGATGGCAAAGGCCGCGCGAAACCTGGCTAGGCCCGATGCGGCTGCGCAGGTGGGACGCTACTGTCTGGAGATGGTCAAGTCATGAGTGAGCAACTGCGCCGCCGCTATGCCCCGAACAGCATGGGTCGCATGCGCCGTATCCATTTCGTGGGTATCGGCGGGGCGGGGATGAGCGGTATCGCCGAGGTAATGATCAACCTCGGTTATCAAGTCTCCGGCTCGGATCAGCGAGAGAGTGGTGTGACCCTGCGACTTACCCGATTGGGTGCGGAGATCAGTCTGGGTCACAAGGCGGAGCATGTGAACCATGTGGATGCGGTGGTGATATCCAGTGCCGTGAAAGAGGATAACCAGGAGGTCGAAGCAGCCCGTGATGCGCGCATACCGGTAGTGCCCAGGGCCGAGATGTTGGCCGAGATCATGCGCTTTCACTACGGTATCGCCGTTGCCGGTACGCATGGAAAGACCACCACGACAAGCCTGGTGACCAGTATCTTGGCCGAGGCCGGTCTGGATCCGACCTTCGTCATCGGTGGCCTGCTTAACAGCGCCGGGGCGAATGCCCGGCTGGGGGGGGGCGAATACCTGGTGGCGGAGGCGGACGAGAGTGATGCCTCCTTCCTCTATCTACAGCCGATGCTGGCGGTGGTGACCAACATCGATGCGGATCATCTGGCTACTTACGGCGGTGACTTCAACCGCCTGCGCGGCGCCTTTCTCGAGTTTCTGCATCACCTGCCTTTTTACGGTCAGGCGGTGATGTGCACCGATGATGCCGTGGTGCGCGATCTGTTGCCTGAGATCACAAGGCCGGTCATCACCTACGGATTCGGCAAAGATGCCGACGTGAGGGCGGCAGGGATACGTAGCGAAGGCCTGAAGACCCATTTCACCCTGCATGCCAAGACGCTCGGGAAGCCTTTCCAGATCACCCTCAATCTGCCGGGAAGGCACAATGTGCTGAATGCCTTGGCGGCTATCTGCGTAGCGATGGAGTTGAATCTGGATAGCGGCAGTATTCAGGCCGCGTTACACGACTTTGCCGGTATCGGCCGACGTTTCCAGACCCGGAACGGCTGTCTGACGGGTGGCGGTCAGGTGATGTTGGTGGATGACTATGCCCACCATCCGCGGGAGATCGCCGCCACCCTGGAGGCGGTGCGTGACGGTTGGCCCGAGCGCCGTTTGGTGCTGGCCTTTCAACCCCATCGCTATACCCGCACCCAGGAACGGTTCGAGGATTTCGTACAGGTGTTGTCGAAGGCGGACCTGTTGATTCTGAGCGAGGTCTATGCGGCCGGAGAAGAGCCGATCCAGGGTGCGACAGGGCGCGATCTGAGTCGCGCTATCCGTATTCGCGGACAGGTCGACCCAATTTTCGTGGAACCGGTGGAGGAACTGCCGGATCTGTTGCAAGGACTGCTCAAGGATGGCGATATCGTTCTAACAGTAGGGGCAGGCAGCATCGGCGCAGTGGCGGCCGAATTGCCCAAACGATTATGTGAGGAGGTGGACTGATGACACAGGCATTCGATATGAAACGACTGCATCAGGGCTGTGGCGAGTCCCTGCGGTCGAACCTGCCCGGCCTGACCCTGATAAGACGATTCCCGATATCTCTTCTGCGGATCAAGCCCGGTCAAATGGAGGGCAAGGTGAGACGTGAAGAACCTAACCGGCGGGATGAGAGCCACTGCGGATGATGCCGGCACTGAATCAACAGAATCTGCGAGGTGAGATGCGCCTCGACGAGCCCCTCTCCCGGCACACCACTTGGCGGGTCGGCGGGCCTGCGCGCTGCTTCTACCGCCCGGCGGACCGGCAGGATCTGTTGCGGTTTCTGGGGCGGCTGGATCCGGACGAGCCCCTGTTCTGGCTCGGGTTGGGCAGTAATCTGTTGGTCAGGGACGGCGGTTTCAACGGCACGGTGATCGCCATCCAGGGGTGTCTGGGGGTTAGCGACTGGCGGGGAGATAACCGGCTCTATGCCGAGGCGGGAGTCTCCTGCGCAAAGATCGCCCGCACGGCGGCCAGGGCGGGCCTTTGCGGTGTTGAGTTTCTCGCCGGGATTCCCGGCACATTGGGCGGCGCGCTTGCGATGAACGCCGGCGCGTTTGGTGGCGAGACCTGGGAAAGGGTGATTCGGGTGGAGACGGTGGATCGTTACGGCGCAGTACACAGCCGCGTTCCAGGGGATTTCGATATCGGTTATCGGCATCTGGCCGGTCCCGCCGGTGAGTGGTTCCTGTCGGCGGATCTGGCCCTGGAGAGCGGCGACGCCGCCGCCGCGCAATTGCAGATCAAGCGGCTGTTGGAGCGACGTGCCGAGACCCAACCGACGAGATGGCCCAGTTGTGGATCGGTGTTCCGAAATCCGCCGGGCGATCATGCCGCCCGACTGATCGAGGCGGCAGGATTGAAAGGCAGGCGAATGGGCGGTGCTCAGGTATCGGAGAAGCACGCCAATTTCATCATCAATGCCGGGAACGCCACCGCGGCCGATATCGAGGCGCTCATCGAAGCGGTGCAGCGAGAGGTGGAGGAGCATAGTGGAGTGGTATTGGTGATGGAAGTACGGCGTATCGGAGATCGTAGTTGAGCAACATCGCAACAGATGAGGCGTTCGGCAAAGTGGCTGTGTTGATGGGCGGCGGCTCGGCAGAGCGGGAGATATCCCTCAACAGCGGCGGAGCCGTTCTGGCTGCTCTGCGGGGTCATGGAGTGGATGCCTATGGCCTGGATGTCGGGGAAGACCTGCTGGAGCGACTGAATGACGGAGGATACGAGCGGGCCTTCATCATGTTGCACGGTCGCGGCGGCGAGGATGGTGTGATTCAAGGCGCCCTCGAACGTATCGGTCTGCCCTATACGGGTAGCGGAGTGCTCGGCTCCGCCCTAGGTATGGACAAATACCGCACCAAGGCCTTGTGGCGGGGATTGGGATTGCCCACCCCGGCATCCGTGCTGATCAGCGAATTGTCCGATCTGGATAAGGCCGAGGCGCTGGGTTATCCCCTGATCATAAAGCCGAATTGCGAGGGTTCGAGCATCGGCATGAATAAGGTCGGGAATCGGGATCAGTTGCGCCAGGCCTGGCAAGAGGCAGCAGGATATGACGCCATGGTATTGGCGGAAAGCTGGATTACCGGCGAAGAGTATACCGCCACGATTCTGCATCAAGAGGTGCTGCCGCTGATCCGACTGGAGACGCCCCATCTTTTTTACGATTACCAGGCCAAGTATTCCTCAACCACCACCCGCTATCACTGTCCTTGTGAACTGGCGGCGGAGCAGGACGCCGGACTCAAGACCCTCTGTCTGCAGGCCTTTGAAGCGGTCGGGGCCAGTGGTTGGGGCCGGGTCGATCTGATGCTCGACCAACGACGACAACCCTGGCTGATCGAGGTCAACACCGTGCCGGGGATGACCGATCACAGCCTGGTTCCCATGTCGGCCGAAGTGGCCGGTATCGGCTTCCCTGAACTGGTGCTGCGTATCCTGGCCACCAGTCGGCAACGGAGGGGAGCGCTATGAGACGTTCCGTGACGCAGGCCCCGCAGCAGGCCGATCGCCTGATGCTGTTTGCAAGAATCCAGACCCTTCCCTTGCTGTTGACGGTGCTGACGGCCGGTCTGCTCGGTTGGGGTGTGCTGATGCTACAGGATGCGGCAGTGATGCCGGTGCGGGTGGTCGGTGTAGACGGCGAAATCCGGTTCCTACAGCGGGATCGCTTGGAAAAGGCGGTGGCGCAGGCGGTAAACGGCAGTTTCTTCAGTCTGGACCTGAAGCGGATGCGGCAACGGATCGAACAGTTGCCCTGGGTCGAGAGCGTCAGTATCCGCCGGGTCTGGCCCGACACCTTGCGGGTCAAGGTTGTGGAGCAGGAGCCCCTCGCCTATTGGGGCGAGGACGCCATGGTGAGTCAGCGGGGCGAGGTGTTCACACCGGAGGTTCTGCCGCAGCTACCGGGTCTGGTGACCTTATCGGGAAAGACGGGGAGCGCCGGGAACATCTCCCGGGACTATCTACGCATGCGCACCCTGCTGGGTACGGTGGGACTTGGTCTGACCCATGTCTGGGTGGATGCGCGGCAGGCGTGGCGGCTCAAAACAGGCGATGGACTGTTGCTGCAGCTTGGACGCCGGGAAGTGATGCCGAGGCTGACCCGTTTCGTGCAGCTCTACCCCTATCTGATCACTCAGACGGGGCGTAAACCGGAGCGTGTGGATTTGCGATACACCAATGGTTTTACCGTGCGTTGGCAGAGTGGGGCCGAACAGGCAATGCGAATCAACAGTCGATCGATGCGGATGGATAGGGGTAGTGCTCCGCCCCGGGCATTCCATGCTTAACAGCGTGCTTGGGAATGACACGGCAATCGCAGGTAAATGAATGACAAAACGAAGTGAGAAAAACCTGATCATCGGACTCGATATCGGCACCTCCAAAGTGGTGGCGATCGTCGGCGAGATCAAAGCCGACGGCGGGATAGAGATCATCGGTATCGGCTCCCATCCCTCACGAGGACTGAAAAAGGGTGTGGTGGTGAATATCGAGTCCACCGTGCAGTCGATTCAGCGCGCGGTGGAAGAGGCGGAACTGATGGCGGGCTGTGAGATCCATTCGGTCTATGCCGGGATCGCCGGGAGCCATATCCGCAGCCTCAATTCCCACGGCATCGTCGCCATCAAGGACAAAGAGGTGACCCAGGGGGATGTGGAGCGGGTGATCGACGCCGCTCGGGCGGTTGCGATTCCGGCGGATCAGAAGATCCTGCATATCCTGCCCCAGGAGTTCATCATCGACGAGCAGGAGGGTATTCACGATCCCATCGGCATGTCAGGGGTTCGGCTCGAGGCGAGAGTGCATATGGTCACCGGGGCGGTCAGCGCAGCGCAGAATATCGTCAAGTGCATCCGCCGCTGCGGCCTGGAGGTGGATGATCTGATCCTGGAACAGCTTGCCTCCAGCCATTCGGTGCTGAGCGAAGACGAGAAAGAATTGGGTGTCTGCCTAGTGGATATCGGCGGCGGCACCACTGATATCGCTGTTTTCACCGGCGGCGCGATCCGCCACACCGCAGTGATCCCCATCGCCGGAGATCAGGTCACCAATGATATCGCCGTGGCCTTGCGCACCCCGACCCAGCATGCCGAGGAGATCAAGATTAAATATGCCTGCGCGCTCACCCAACTGGCTACCAGCGACGAGACCATCGAGGTGCCCAGCATAGGTGAACGTCCGCCGCGCAGGCTCTCGCGCCAGACACTGGCGGAGGTCGTGGAACCCAGATATGAAGAGTTGATGACCCTGATTCAGGCCGAACTGCGCCGTAGCGGATTCGAGGATGTCGTCGCCGGCGGCGTGGTGCTGACAGGCGGTAGTTCGAAAATGGAAGGGGTGATCGATTTGGCGGAAGAGGTTTTTCACATGCCGGTGCGGTTGGGTGTGCCGCGGTATGTCAGCGGACTGGCTGACGTAGTACGCAATCCTATCTATTCCACCGGCGTGGGGCTGTTGTTGTTCGGTCAGCGGAACCGTTCTCAGGGAGGTCGGGAACTGGCCAATGAAGGTGGCGTGAAGGCGATTTGGGAACGTATGAAGCACTGGTTTCAAGGCAATTTTTAAATAATTCATCTGTTGGGCACGTAGGCACGACAGACGAGGAGGTGGATAATGTTCGAGTTAATGGATACGCATAGCCAGAATGCGGTGATCAAGGTGATCGGAGTCGGCGGCGGCGGCGGCAATGCCGTCAACCATATGCTGACGGGAGAGATTGAGGGCGTGGATTTTATCTGCGCCAACACCGATGCGCAGGCCCTGCGCAATAGCGGAGTGCGAACCCTGCTTCAGCTCGGTTCCGATATCACCAAGGGCCTGGGTGCGGGGGCGAACCCGGAAATCGGCAGTCAGGCAGCGGTCGACGACAAGGATCGCATCGAAGAGGTGCTCAGCGGGGCGGACATGATCTTTATCACCGCCGGTATGGGGGGAGGCACCGGGACGGGCGCCGCGCCTGTGGTGGCGCAAGTCGCCAAGGAACTCGGTATCCTCACGGTTGCGGTAGTGACCAAACCGTTTGGTTTTGAAGGCGGCAAACGGATGAAGATCGCCGAGCAGGGTATGGCCGAACTCGGCAAGCATGTGGATTCGTTGATTACCATCCCGAATGAAAAACTGTTGGCGGTATTGGGCAAGGAAATGAGCCTGTTGAATGCCTTCAAGGCGGCCAACGATGTTCTGCTGCACGCGGTTCAGGGGATCGCTGAGTTGATTACCCGCCCCGGCCTGATCAATGTGGATTTCGCCGATGTGAAGACGGTGATGTCCGAAATGGGCGCCGCGATGATGGGGTCGGGCGAGGCCTCCGGCGATAACCGGGCCCGCGAAGCGGCGGAGCGCGCGATTCGCAGTCCGCTGCTGGAGGATGTCAACCTATCCGGCGCCAAGGGTATCCTGGTGAATATCACCGCCGGGCTTAATCTGGCGATTGGTGAGTTCGACGAGGTGGGCAATACTGTGCGCGAGTTTGCCGATGACGACGCCACCGTGGTGGTGGGTACGGTCATCGACCCGGATATGCAGAATGATATGCGGGTCACGGTGGTCGCCACCGGACTGGGTGAACGGGTCAAGGCGGAGCTGCCCAGACCGGTGCGGGTAGAGGAGGTCTCGTCGGTGAAATTGGCCGATGTGGGCGATCCCCTGGCCGCACCACCGGACGACTACCGCGAGTTGGATCGGCCGACGGTGCTGCGCAACGGCCAGGCGGGTCGTTCTGCGTCGGCCGCAACGGCTGCCGGCAATCTCGATTATCTCGATATTCCGGCCTTTTTACGTCGTCAGGCCGATTAGTGTAGAATCGGCCGGGTTATAGATAGGCGGCAGGCGATAAATAGCGGGGGATCGGATTGGTGCGTTAACTGTTTCAACAGGCGCTCCGCTTGTGTTAGCATGCGCGCCTTTTGGGCCTTAACGGTTAGTCTCAGCTCGGGAGCTGCAAGTCGATGATTTGGCAACGTACGTTGAAGAACGTGATACGCGCCACGGGAGTGGGGCTGCACACGGGGGAGAAGGTCTATCTTACCCTGCGACCGGCAGCCCCGGACACCGGGATTGTTTTCAGACGCGTCGACCTCGATCCACCGGTTGAAATACGCGCATGCGCCGAGAACGTCGGGGATACGCGACTCTCGAGTACCCTGGTGCAGCAAGGCGTCAGGGTCTCCACCGTGGAACATCTCCTCTCCGCGCTTGCCGGGCTCGGTATCGACAACGCCTATGTCGATGTGAGTGCGGCAGAGGTGCCGATCATGGACGGTAGCGCCGGTCCTTTCGTCTTTCTGCTGCAATCCGCAGGCGTGGAAGAGCAGAACCAGGCCAAGCGGTTCATTCGGATCAAGCGTAAGGTCGAGGTCCTGGAGGGTGACAAGCGCGCCAGTTTCGAGCCCTTTGACGGATTCAAGGTCTCCTTCTCCATCGATTTCGACCATCCGGCCTTCAAGGAACGTCCCCAATACGCAAAGATCGACTTCTCTTCCACCTCCTTCGTCAGGGAGGTCAGCCGGGCGCGCACCTTCGGTTTTCTGCGTGACATCGAGATGCTGAGGCAGAAAGAGCTGGCGTTGGGCGGCAGTCCGGATAATGCCGTGGTGCTGGATGACTACCGGATCATGAATGACGACGGCTTACGTTATGAAGACGAGTTCGTGAAGCATAAAATCCTTGATGCGATCGGTGACCTCTATCTGCTCGGGCACAGTCTGATCGGCGCTTTCAGCGGGCATAAGTCGGGGCATGCCCTGAACAACCGCCTGCTGCGTGAACTGATCAGTCAGCAGGATGCCTGGGAAGAGATTACCTTTGATGAACCGGCCGATGCCCCGATCTCATATATGAAGCCCGTTCACCTCACCATCTCCTGAGCCGGTTCAATCGCCGTCACCGTGGCTGCTGAGTCTGAGCATGGCGTCCCGTAGCTGTCGGTCATCGATGGATGCCGCAGTTTGGCGTAGTAGATCACCGCTCTTGCGGCTCAGTTTCAATCGGCGTTTCAGTTTGGGCTTGGCGGGCTCGGCCGCGCCGCCGGGCAGTATCCGGGTGCGTAACCGATCGACGCTCAGACCGTTTTCCCGCAACTGTCGCTGCAATTGAGGTATCAGGTAGCGCAGGCGACTGGCCCAAACCGGGGAGGTGACGAACAGGCTGAGGGTCTGTTCTTGCAATACGGCCGCTTTGAGTTGTGAGTCCAACGGTGGAGGGAGGTATTGCCTGACCCGCTGAAAGAGGGCTTTCTGGGCGGATAATTTTTCCCCGAGCCTGGCCGGTGCGGCGTGGGATGCGAGTATTTTGGTGACTGGGTCCATCGGTTGAGCTTAGAGGAGATATTGACAAAAAACATCACATTTCCGGTGGAAAGTGATAAAGTTCAAAAGTTTTCGACCGACAAAAGGCTTAGGTAGAGCGCGGGGATATCCGGTTTTGGCAATGAAAATCATCTATTTACGTGGAATTGGGCAGACCTGCGGTAGGGCAATGCGGTGCCTTCATGCAGCGATTGTGTTGGGTCTGGTGACCGTTTTCGGTCTGAGTATGATGTGGTTCGGCTATCAGATGGGCGTCGGGGACACGGAGTTTCCAGAACATCAGTTGGTAGCTGGTTTGAAAAAGACCTTTGATCGGGAGCGTCAACTGCTGGAGGACGCCGAGTCAGATACCCATGGCGGAATCGACGCCCTGGCCATCCGTGTCGGACAACTCCAATCGCAACTGCTGCGCCTGGATGCCTTGGGAGAACGGTTGGTGGATATGGGCGGTCTCGATAAGGGCGAATTCAGTTTCGACATACCGCCTGCCCTGGGTGGTCCCGAAGCCGTGCAATCCCTCAATCAGCCATCGGCACTGCCGGATCTCCTGGTGGGGATGGAGCATCTCGAACAAATGATCGAACACCGCCGGCAGCAACTCGCCTTGGTGGAGGATCTGATCATGAATTCCAACCTGGAGGATGCCGTCCATCCGGCCGGAAGACCGATACGGAAGGGATGGATTTCCTCCTATTTCGGCATGCGCAACGACCCCTTTACCGGTAAGCGTGCGATGCACAAAGGCATGGACTTCGCCGGAAAAGCGGGTTCGATGGTTGTGGCGGTCGCTGCCGGCGTGGTTACCTGGGCCGGAGAGCGCTATGGCTACGGCAAATTGGTCGAAATCAATCACGGCAAGGGTTACATCACCCGCTATGGACATAACAGCGAGATCAAGGTGAAGGTTGGAGACCGCATCAAACAGGGGCAGGCCATCGCCGGCATGGGTTCCACCGGCCGCTCCACCGGGCCCCATGTCCACTTCGAAGTGGTACGCAACGGTAAGACAGTTGATCCCACCAAATATATCCTCAATAAACGCAATCAGGGATGATTTTTCTCCCTCGATGCAATCCATGGCGGAAACAGGGTGGTCGGGAATAACGATCAATAAAACGGAGTAATCAATCACTTTAACGGCCGTTGATTCCATGGCGCTGATCGGTGCTCCTTCGGGACGCTGTTCCTCTCGGAAAAAAGAGGGTGGTAAACAGCGATAAAATAGGCTGAAATAGTTGCCCGATTCTTTACATGCCAAGCCCATCCTTCAGCAATCCTGCGGCTTGCTGTATGATTCCGAAATTTCGCATCTCCGACGGAAACACCGATTCATGGTTAGCAATATCTTCAAGAAGATCTTCGGCAGCCGAAACGAGCGCCTGATCAAGCGGATGGCAAAGACGGTCTCTCAGATCAGTCGATTGGAAGCCGATATCGAAAAACTCTCTGATGAGGCATTGAGGAGCAAAACCGCTGAGTTTCGTTCTCGTCTGGAAGAGGGTGCGGCACTGGATGATTTGATGCAGGAGGCCTTCGCTATTGTCAGGGAGAGCGGTCGTCGGGTGATGCAGATGCGCCATTTCGATGTCCAGATGATCGGCGGCATGGTGCTGCATCAGGGTAAGATCGCCGAGATGAGGACCGGTGAGGGCAAGACCCTGGTGGCGACCCTTGCAGCCTATCTGAATGCCCTGCCGGGCAAGGGCGTGCATGTGGTGACGGTGAACGACTACCTGGCCCGCCGCGATGCCGCCTGGATGGGACGGTTGTACGATTTTCTCGGTCTCAGCGTCGGTGTGATCAACTCTTCAGGTGGGATGGGGCCGGACAGCGCCTCCTATCTCTATGATCCGGGGTATGACGGGAAGGCCGGCGGCTATCCCCATCTGAAGCCGGTGGCCCGCCAGGATGCCTATGCTGCGGATATCACCTATGGGACCAACAATGAATACGGCTTCGACTATCTGCGCGACAATATGGCCTTCGGCGCCGATCAGCGGGTGCAGCGCCCGCCGTTTTTCGCCATTGTCGATGAGGTGGACTCGATCCTGATCGACGAGGCGCGCACGCCGTTGATCATCTCCGGGCCGACGGACGACTCTTCGGATCTCTACAAGGCGGTCAACAAGATCATCCCTCGCCTTACCCGCCAGTCCCCGATCACCAACGAGGAGGGCAAGCCCGACTTCGGCCCCGGTGATTTCTCGGTGGATGAAAAGGCGCGCCAAGTCTACTTCAGCGAAGAGGGACACCAGCATGTCGAGGAGATGCTCACCGAGGCCGGTCTGTTGGAGGAGGGGGCCAGTCTCTACGATTCCGCCAATATTATCCTGATGCATCATGCGAATGCCGCGTTGCGGGCCCATGCCCTGTTTCAGCGCAATGTGGATTACATTGTCAAGGATGGTCAGATCATCATCGTCGATGAGTTCACCGGTCGCACCATGCCCGGTCGCCGCTGGTCGGACGGTCAGCACCAGGCGGTGGAGGCGAAGGAAGGGGTCGAGATTCAGAACGAGAATCAGACCCTGGCTTCAATCACCTTTCAGAACTATTTCCGCCTCTATGAAAAACTGGCCGGCATGACCGGCACCGCAGATACCGAGGCCTTCGAGTTTCAACAGATCTACGGTCTGGAGGTAGTGGTCATCCCGACCAACCAGCCGATGATTCGCAAGGATATGGGTGATCTGGTCTACCTGACGCCCGATGAGAAGTACCAGGCGATCCTGGAAGACGTCCGGGACTGCGTGCAGCGAGGACAACCGGCGTTGGTGGGCACTGCGTCTATCGAGACCTCAGAACTGCTCTCCGGGTTGCTGGAAAAGGCCGGGGTGGAGCATAAGGTGCTGAATGCCAAACATCATGAGCAGGAGGCGGGCATCGTCGCTCAGGCCGGTCGTCCCGGGTCCATCACCATCGCCACCAACATGGCGGGACGCGGCACCGATATCGTGCTTGGCGGCAATCTGGAGACTGAGTTGGAAGCGTTGGGGGAAAAATCAGCTCCGACAGTCGTAGACGAACACAAAGAGGCTTGGAAAGAAAGGCATCAACACGTACTGGATGCCGGCGGTTTGCATGTCATCGGCACTGAACGTCATGAATCCCGACGTATCGATAATCAGTTGCGCGGCCGGTCAGGTCGGCAGGGCGACCCGGGTTCGAGCCGCTTCTACCTCTCGTTGCAGGACAATCTGATGAGGATTTTTGCCTCCGACAAGGTCGGCGGATTGATGCAGAAGCTCGGCATGGAGAAGGGCGAGGCGATCGAACACCCCTGGGTCTCCCGGGCCATCGAAAACGCTCAGCGCAAGGTGGAAGGGCGCAACTTCGATATCCGCAAACAGTTGCTGGAGTACGATGATGTAGCGAACGACCAGCGTCGGGTGGTCTATGAGCAGCGAAACGAACTGATGGAGACATCGGATATATCCGACTCCATAACCATGTTGCGGGAGGATGTGCTGAATGAGATCTTCCACAGCCATATTCCCCGGGAGAGCATCGAAGAGCAGTGGGACGTTCCCGGTCTGAGCGAGTCGCTGAGCGAATTGTTTGGCGATAAATGGCCGATCCGGCAATGGTTGGATGAGGACAAGGAGCTGCACGAGGAGACCCTGAAGCAGAAAATCGTTCAATCCTTGCTCGATGTCTATAGGGAGAAAGAGGTGCTGGTCGGTGCGGAGAATATGCGTCAGTTCGAAAAGGCGATGATGTTGCAGACGGTGGACGGCCACTGGAAGGAACACCTTGCGGCCATGGACTACCTGCGCCAGGGCATTCATCTGCGCGGTTATGCGCAGAAGAACCCGAAACAGGAGTACAAGCGTGAGGCCTTTGCCATGTTTTCCGACATGCTCGACAGTATCAAGCGGGAGGTGATCGGCCTGCTCTCCAAGGTCAAGGTGCAGCTTCCGGAAGAGATGGCGATGCACGAGCCGCAACCCCGTGTGAACGAATTCGAGTTCAAGCACGATACCTTCGAAGGCCTGCCGGAGGAGGCCCCTGCCGCAACCGGCGAAGAAGACCATGCGCCTCAGCAGCAGCCGTTTGTGCGTGATGGGCGAAAGATCGGGCGTAACGAGCCCTGCCCTTGCGGTTCAGGTAAGAAATTCAAACAGTGCCATGGCAGTCTGAACTGAGTATGCATGCCGTTCCGGGCGTCAGGCTGGGATCTGCGGCGGCGGGCATCAAGGCGCCCGGCAGGGACGACCTGGTCGTAATCGAGCTGGCGGAGGGGGCCGAGTGCGCGGCTGTATTCACCCGCAACGCCTTTTGCGCCGCACCGGTAGCGTTGGCCAGGAGCCATCTGCGGCAGGGGAGTCCGCGCCTGTTGCTGGTCAATTCCGGCAACGCCAATGCGGGCACCGGCAGGCAGGGTCGGCAGGATGCCTTGAACATTTGTCAAGACCTGGCGCGGACGGCAGGATGCGGCGTGGAGCAGGTCTTGCCCTTTTCCACCGGAGTGATCGGTGAAGACCTCCCGGTGGAGCGACTGCGCCAAGCCATCCCCGAGGCACTGGCCGATCTCGAGCCAGGGGGTTGGGAACGCGCCTCCCGCGCCATCATGACCACTGACACCCACCCCAAACTCGCCTCGCGCCGTTTCGAGATTGACGGCGCACCCGTCATCGTCACCGGGATGGCAAAAGGGTCGGGCATGATTCGTCCCGACATGGCGACCATGCTGGCCTATCTGGCCACCGATCTGGCGGTGGAGTCTAGCTTGTTGCAGGCGTGTTTGGCCGCGGCGGTCAAGCCATCGTTCAACAGTATTACGGTGGACGGCGATACGTCCACCAACGATGCCTGTGTCTTGATCGCCAGCGGGGTTTCGTCTCTGCCGCCTGTCACGGATGCCGATGCCCCCGTCTACACGCGGTTTGCGCAGGCCGTCCGGGATGTCTGCATGGAGCTGGCCCGTGACATCGTACGTGATGGGGAAGGCGCCACCAAACTGGTGGAGGTTGTGGTTGAGCAAGCGGCTGATGAAGAGGAGGCGCGGGATGTGGCTTATACCATTGCCCACTCTCCCCTGGTCAAGACAGCACTCTTCGCTTCCGATCCCAACTGGGGACGAATCCTTGCCGCGGTCGGGCGGGCGGGGCTTGAGGAGCTGGCCATCGATCGCGTTGAGATCTGGCTGGACGATGTCTGTATCGTGCATAACGGTGGGCGAGCCCCCGACTATACGGAACAGGCGGGGGCGTTAGTGATGAGTCGTCGGGAGTTCACGATTCGGGTCAGTCTGGATCGTGGCAGTGCGAATGCCCGGGTTCTGACCTGTGACCTTTCCTATGATTACGTCAGGATCAATGCCGAGTATCGCACCTAAGGGGAATAAATGGATTTCCATTGTTTGGTCACTGCCATATCCTATCGACATGACGACCCATGTAGCCGCTGCAGCGATCCTTGATTCCACAGGCCGGGTGCTGGTGGCCAAGCGTCCGGATCACCTCCATCAGGGAGGACTCTGGGAATTTCCCGGGGGCAAACTCGAGCGAGCTGAGTCCGTCGAACAGGCCTTGGCCCGTGAACTGAAAGAAGAGCTGGGCATCCAGCCACTCCGCAGCGAACCCCTGATTCGGATCAGGCATGACTACGGTGATCGCAGGGTGCTGCTCGATGTCTATCGGGTGACGGCCTATCAGGGTGTGCCGAAGGGTCTGGAAGGGCAACCTCTTCGCTGGCTGTTGCCGGCGGAGATGGAGCCGGATGATTTCCCGGCGGCCGATCGCCCGGTGATCAGTGCCTTGCGGCTGCCCCGGCGCTATCTGATAAGCGGCGAAGATGCGACACAGCCGGCGCAGTTTTTGCGGAGGTTGCATAAGGCCTTGGAAGCGGGGCCGAGCCTGGTGCAGTTGCGCGCCCATCGATTGACGGATCCGAGCTACCGGGACCTACTCTTGAACAGCCTGGAAATCTGTCGTTCCAGGGGGGTGGGGCTGCTCGTCAATCGGCCGCAGGGAGTGCTGGATTGGGCTGGAGAGGCTGATGGCGTCCACCTGACGGCCCGACAGTTGAGGGCTCTCTCCGAACGACCCGGAATAGACGGGTTGCTGGGAGCATCCTGTCATAATCCGTCTGAGCTCCGGCTGGCCGGGCAACTGCAGTTGGATTATGCGCTACTCTCTCCTGTGCTGCCCACCGCCTCTCATCCTCATGCCCCTTGCCTCGGCTGGGATCGTTTCAGTGACTGGGTTGAGCGGGTCAATTTACCGGTTTACGCCTTGGGCGGTATGCGCTTAGAGTATCTACCGAAAGCTGCGGGGTCAGGCGCTCAGGGCATTGCGGCAATCAGCGCCTTCTGGGGTTGCTGAACCTAAAAATCGCAGTTGACCGCGCCAGTCTCTGCGCTACGCGCCTAGCCCGGATATTTGACCCGGCCACTTAGTATGAGGCAGTACACTAGTAACTTCGATTTGCCTATTCACCGGTTGGGTGAACCACGCTACGGGGCGAAGCGACTTAATCGTTGAAGCCGTATTCTTCGATCATCTGCTGTAAGTTTTCGATTTTTTCCGGCGTCTTTTCCACAAACGCTAAACCCGAGTCATAAAAAGCGGTATTGATGTCTTTGTCGCTCCAGCGACAGACGGCCCTGAAACTGAGCGGTGTCAGCGCGCCTTCGGTATCGGGAAGGCGTATCTCAAGGCTAAGCGCCTCTCCCATGGGGATCGGTTTATCGCTGATCAGCATCATACCTTCGGTGGTGATATCGACCACATGTCCAAGCGGAACATTCTTGTCGACCTCCCAGACGCGCAGATAGTAGATCAGATGTCGGCGCTTGATGGTGCGGCGATCCTCAGGTCTCAGGCTGTTTTCCCGATTGTGCTGGCTGGGTCTCTTGATATACATGCTTTTCGGCCTTCACTGATATTGCTTGGCGGGCAGGTCTTTGAAATCGTCGGACAATGTGTTACATCTTATCAGTTAAGAGCATAGTGTCTGCCATGGAATTCGCAACCGATGCTGATGTTTAGTCTCCCGGTTCGAATGGATTATATTTGTTCATCAATAGGTTGAATAGCGGATAAATTGGGGCGTTACCTGCCGTGGCATTTTCTCTATAATAGACACCCCGTTGCCCTTGCTGAAGCGCTAGGGTGGTGTTTTACACGGAATTTCAGACCTGAATCCGAGGGGGGCAGGTCATAGATAATGGACGATGCCATGGTGAATAAACTCTTCAGCCGTGATTTGCGCGCTAATTCGGAGTATCAGCAGGCCTTGTTGCGTCTGCTGATCTGGTTGTTCTGTACCGTGTTCGTATGGCTCGGTACTCGAACAGGATACTATCCCGTCGATGTCCCTCTTACTATTGCTTTGTTCGGGGGGTACTTCGTCTTCTTCCTCTTGATGCTGATCAGCATCGTTATCAAGCCTGCTCTGGCTCATCGGACACTCATCAGTCTGGTCGTCGACATCAGCTCCGTCAGCCTGATCATCGTCCTGGCCGGAGATGCCATCAGCCCGTTCTATCTGCTCTACCACTGGATATATATCTCTTACGGCACGCGCTACGGTAAGCGATTATTGACGACCGCATCGATACTCAGCTTTAGCGCCTATAATCTGGTGTTGCTTCACCTGCATCAGTGGCAGACGCACTCGTTCGATGCCTTCTTTTTCGTATTCCTGCTGGTGATACTGCCACTCTATCAATACAGTCTGTTGCGCAGGCTGCACCATGCCAGACAGGAGGCGGAGCGCGCCAAAAAGGCCCGAGGCGATTTTCTCGCCACCATGACCCATGAACTGCGTACGCCGCTGATCGGCGTGATGGGCATGGCGAGGTTGCTACAGGCCACCCCGTTGGATGCCGAACAGAAAGAGTATCTTCACTCCATCCGCTCCTCTGCACAGCTTTTGCGGTCACTGATCAGCGATGTGCTTGATGTTTCCAAGATCGACGCCAATAAACTCGAGTTGGCGTCGGAGCTCTTTGATATTCGTGAGCTGGTGAAAAACGTGACATCGAGTCTGGCCGCGGGAGCGCAGGAGAAGCAGCTCGAGATCTATTGTTGGGTCGATCCGGGAATTCAAAGCAGGTTGTACGGCGATAAACTCAGGATCTCGCAGATATTGTTCAATCTGCTGGGCAATGCCATCAAATTCACCGATTCAGGCCATGTCTCCCTACGGGTGTGCCATGTCCTGGTTTGTGAGGATTTCAACCAGCCTCATATCCTGATCGAGATCGAGGATAGCGGTATCGGCATACCGCAGGAGGAGCAGAAGAGGATTTTCGAATTCTTCTGGCAGGCGGATCCGTCCAACAGCCGGCGTTTTGAAGGGGCCGGTCTCGGCACAACCGTTGTCCGTGACTTCACCCGATTGATGGGAGGGCGGATAGAGGTCTCCAGTGAGGTCGGCGAGGGATCCCTGTTCAGTGTCCGATTGCCGCTACGGATGGAGAATGATGGGGAGTGCAGGTCCGTTGAGCCTCCCCTCCTCAGGGGTAAGCGCATTCTCATCTTCGAGTGCGATCCTTTAGCTATGCAGATGCACCTGAATGTCGCGCATGAACTCGGGATGCAGGTCTTTGCGGCAACCGATTTAAGCGAATTTAGCGCAAAACTGAAACGCTCCATGGATGTCGTGTTGGTATGCGACTCACTGGTCGATGCTTTGATCAGGCAGGCCGTACGCTGCCTGGATGCGCTGGATGGATCGCCACCGGTTCTTTTGGCGGGCTATCGGGGACGTACGCCGGGTGCGATGACGGTAAAGAGCAAAATGCTGGTAAAACCCTTTCTTGCCGATGATCTGTCTCAGGTGATTATCGATACCCTGAGTCCGTGCAAGACACGGGAGGAAGAGTGCAAGGAGGGTTCAGAGTCCAATGACATAAAAATCGCTGGGATTAACGTACTCCTGGCAGAAGACAATGCGATAGCGGCGAAAGTGCTGTCGACCCTGCTGAGGCAGCGAGGGCATCAGGTAAGGGTAACCAAAAACGGCAGTGAGGCCCTACAGGCTGTCGCGGAAGATGAGTATGAGTTGGCCTTTATCGATCTGCGCATGCCGCATGTCGACGGTATCGAATTCACCCGGCAATATCGGAGCAGCGAAGCGAAGAATCGTTACATGCCGATCTATGCGCTGACGGCGAATACCGTAGAGGATATGATGGACCACTGCCTCCAGGCGGGTATGGACGGTTTTCTGACCAAGCCCGTGGAGCCTGAAATCCTGGATGTCATCATCAATCGATATTCGTTAAAGGGCGTACAGGAACAGCCGTTGATTGCGCCTGTCTAGAGATATCACCTACGAATTTTCGTAGTGGTCGTAGGTCAGGTTGGCGCGAAGCGACTACCTGACATAACGGTGATGTCACGTAGTTGCGCAACGTGACCTACGGGCCTGCGCCTGTCTAGCCCGGGTGAAATATCCGGGTTAGAGTCCCAGTGTTTGCCAGATGTCCAGGCTGGGCGTAGCCTGGTTCATGGTATAGAAGTGCAAACCCGGCGCGCCGCCTTCCAACAGGCGCTCGCAGAGAGCGGTTACCGTATCTGCGCCGTAGCTGCGGATGGCTGGCAGATCATCTCCGAACCCTTCAAGGCGCTTTCTCAACCAGCGAGGGAGTTCAGCGCCGCAGGCATCGGAAAACCGCGCTAGCTGGATGAAGTTGGTGATCGGCATGATCCCGGGCACAATGGGGATATCGATCCGCAGTCGTTGACAGTCGTCGATGAAACGAAAGTAGGCGTCGGCATTATAGAAGTACTGGGTGATGGCGCTGTTTGCCCCGGCCTCAACCTTGCGCTTGAAATGGATAAGATCCCGTTCGGGGCTGTCGGCCTGGGGGTGAAACTCCGGATAGGCCGCGACTTCGATATGAAAGTGATCACCGAACGAGTCGCGGATCAACGCCACCAACTGATTGGCATGATCCAGTTCACCCGGGCCGCCGAGTCCGGCGCCTGAGGGCAGGTCGCCACGCAACGCCACCAATCGACGTATACCTTGTGATCGGTAGCGTTCAAGTATCTCAATGATCTCATTGCGGACGGCGCCGATACAGGAGAGATGCGGTGCGACAGTGATCTCTTCGCCACTCAGCCAGCCGACGGTGTCGAAAGTACGCTGCTGTGTGGAGCCCCCTGCGCCATAAGTGACGGAGAAAAACGCCGGTTGCAGGTTTTGCAGTTCTTGTACTGTCTTTTTTAAGTTCCCGAACCCCTTTTCCGTCTTGGGCGGGAAGAGTTCGAAGCTGAATGTTTGTCGATGATGTTGTGTTTGCATGGGTAAGTGAATCTTGTGTTGTATTGGATGTCTCTTGCTGGACGATTTGCTACTGAAGGTAAATCATACAAGGGTGCGGTCTTGCCGCACCATGCCGATCGGTCAGCGTTCGGTGCGGCAGGGCCGCACCGAACTACAACCAGTATCGGAGATCATCAATAGCGATAGCGATCGGGCTTATAGGGTCCTTCAACCGGTACACCGATATAGTCCGCCTGCTCCTCACTGAGGGTGGTCAAGTGGGCGCCGATTTTTGTGAGATGGAGTCCGGCAACCTCTTCGTCGAGTTTTTTCGGTAGCACGTAGACCTTGTTTTGATACTGCTCTGATCGGGTAAAGAACTCGATCTGCGCCAACACCTGATTTGAAAAGGAGTTGGACATGACGAAACTCGGATGTCCCGTGGCGCAACCCAGATTGACCAATCGTCCTTCAGCCAACAGGATAATGCGTTTTCCATCAGGAAAGATGACATGATGAACCTGGGGCTTGATCTCTTCCCATTGATACTGGTGGATGCCGGCGATGTCGATCTCATTGTCGAAGTGACCGATATTGCAGACAATCGCCTGATCTTTCATCGCGGCCATGTGATCATGGGTAATGATCTTGAAGTTGCCGGTGGTGGTGACAAAGATATCACCGATGGGCGCCGCCTCTTCCATGGTGACCACCCGATAACCCTCCATCGCCGCCTGCAAAGCGCAGATCGGGTCGATTTCCGTGACCCAGACGGTGGCGCCGAGGCCGCGCAGGGATTGCGCGCAGCCCTTGCCCACGTCGCCGTAACCGGCGACCAAGGCGATTTTTCCGGCGATCATCACGTCGGTAGCGCGCTTGATGCCGTCCACCAGTGACTCGCGGCAGCCATACAGGTTGTCGAACTTGGATTTGGTGACGGAATCGTTGACATTCATGGCTGGGAACAGCAGCGTGCCCTGCTCCATCATCTGATAGAGGCGATGAACACCGGTGGTGGTCTCCTCGGTTACCCCTTTGATCGACTCCGCCATGCGATGGTAGCGTTGCGGATCTTCATCGAGGCTGCGTTTCAGCACGCCCAGGATGACCTGCCACTCTTCCGGGTCATCAGCCTGGGGTTCCGGCACGGCGCCCGCGTCGGCGTATTCCACCCCTTTGTGCACCAGCAGGGTGGCGTCTCCGCCGTCGTCAAGGATCATGTTCGGCGCCCCGCCGCCGGGCCAGTTGAGCACCTGTTCGGTGCACCACCAGTACTCCTCCAGGGATTCACCCTTCCAGGCATAGACCGGAATGCCCTCGGCGGCAATCGTTGCGGCGGCATGGTCCTGGGTGGAGAAGATGTTGCATGAGCACCAACGGACTTCAGCGCCGAGCGCCACCAGGGTCTCGATAAGCACCGCGGTCTGGATGGTCATGTGCAGTGAGCCGGTGATGCGCGCGCCCTTGAGGGGCTGTTGTGCGGCATATTTTCCCCGGATCGCCATGAGTCCGGGCATCTCGGTTTCGGCGATCGCAATCTCGCGGCGGCCGAACTCGGCCAGTGAAATATCGGCAACCTTATAATCGTTAAACTCACTCATGGTAGTCATCTCCTGATGATCGTGAGTGAGCGCGGTTTTCGTTAAGTCATGCCCTTTTCCGAGCCTGGCGGATGATCGATCCGTTGCAGCGCTCCTCGGAAGAGAGGGATTTTACTGAGTTTTGAGCTATAAGTTTTGAGTTGAATGAGTGCGCGAGGCGCACGCCTTTACTCGGAAGCTCAATAACTCAGAATTGCCCTGTAAGGGCCTAAAGACCGGCGTCCTCCCGCAGGGCGTCGGCCTTGTCGGTCACCTCCCAGGTAAAGCCCGCATCCTCGCGGCCGAAGTGGCCGTACGCCGCCGTCTTACGGTATTGGATCCGCTCAATGTTCAAAAGGTCGAGCATCTTCAGAATGCCGTAGGGGCGGAGGTCGAAGTGTCTTTTCACCAAGTCGGCGATCTTCCCGTCGGCTATCTTTCCCGTGCCGAAGGTCTCTATCATGATCGAGGTGGGCTCCGCTACGCCGATGGCGTAGGAGACCTGGATTTCGCAGCGCTCCGCGAGACCGGCGGCAACGATGTTCTTCGCCACGTAGCGGCCGGCATAGGCGGCGGAGCGGTCGACTTTGGAAGGGTCCTTCCCGGAGAATGCGCCACCCCCGTGACGCGCCGAACCGCCATAGGTATCGACGATGATCTTGCGTCCCGTGAGGCCGCAGTCACCCACCGGACCGCCGATGACGAAGCTGCCGGTAGGATTGATGTGGATCTTTTCTTGCGGGCATTTGTCGAGCCACTGCTTGGGTAGAACGGGCTGAATGATATTTTCCATCACCGCCTCGCGCAGATGGTCGTAATCGATATCCGGGTCGTGTTGGGTGGAGAGCACCACGGCGCCGATGCCGGTGACCTCGTCGTCTTCATAGTTCAGGGTCACTTGACTCTTGGCATCCGGGCGCAGCCAGGGTAATACCCTCGACTTACGTATTTCCGACTGACGTTGCACCAAACGGTGCGCATAGGTGATCGGGGCCGGCATCAGCACATCGGTCTCACTGGTGGCGTAACCGAACATCATACCCTGATCACCGGCTCCCTGTTCTTCCGGATTGGCGCGGTCTACGCCTTGGGCAATGTTGCTTGATTGCTTGCCGATCAGGGACATGACGGCGCAGGTGGAACCGTCAAAGCCGACATCCGAACTGGTGTAGCCGATGTCGCAGACCACGCCCCTGACCAGTTCGTCCAGGTTGATCCAAGCCTCGGTGCTAATTTCGCCGGCGACGATCACCGCACCTGTTTTGATCAGGGTCTCACAGGCCACGCGGGCTCTATCCGGTTGCGGATCCTTGGCCAGGATGGCATCCAGCATAGCGTCCGAGATCTGATCTGCGACTTTGTCAGGGTGTCCCTCAGAAACCGACTCAGAGGTGAAAATATATTCTTTAGCCATTGTCTTCCTAAATTAAAGCAGTTGTTTGTCTGATTGCCGGTAGATCCCGGCAAAAAAACCTTGGTTGTGCAATCGAGCGGTCAACCGTCGGTGAAAACGGGATTTTACACATCAGTCCTCTTTTTGCATAATGCCCCACCGCTAATCAATTTTATCTATTGAATGGACCAATAATGGTTTCTTTACAGACCCCCATTTGCGATTTCGGCGCCATCGCTCCTGATTTTACCCTCCCTGGTGTGGATGGCAGGGACTGGTCCCTGCAGCAGTGCGCGGGGGAGAAGGGGTTGCTGGTGATGTTTATCTGTAATCACTGTCCCTATGTCAAGGCCGTACTGGATCGAATTGTCAGGGATGCCGGGGAGTTGGCCGGTCTTGGCGTTAATTCAGTGGCGATCCTGTCCAATGACCCTGCCGAGTATCCGGAGGATTCCTTCGACAACATGCGTCTGGTCGCGGAGCGACAGCAGTTTCCCTTCCCTTACCTCTATGACGAGAGCCAGGAGGTGGCGAAGCGTTATGGGGCGGTCTGCACACCCGATTTCTTCGGTTACAACGCTCAATTGAAGCTGCAGTACCGAGGGCGCTTGGATGAGAGCCGGAAAGAGGCGGCCGCCAGGGATGTTCGTCGGGATCTCTTCGAGGCGATGAAGCAGGTGGCCGAGACAGGCGACGGCCCGCAGGAACAGATTCCCAGCATGGGCTGCTCCATTAAGTGGCGGGAAACGCCGGCTAACTGAAAGCATATTGTTTATTTGGGATATTATGATTTTTCATCAAGCCGGCCTATCGCTTCGTAAAGTTATCAACCTTGCCCTGGCGCATGCCTTGGTTCAAAATATCGGGCTTTTGCCTGATCCGGTCTTCCGTGCGCTATCCGGGTCATCCGTCTATGCGGCGGCGATGGGGAGCGGATGTCGGCAAAGGGGTGTGTGCTGAAAAACGAATCCGGCGGTCTTACGCCACTAACATATTGTCTGATGTATGCAGATTAATTAGTCATTATCAAATCAGGAGGGGTCAATGTCCTCACGAAGAGAACTCGCCAATGCCATTCGCGCCCTGAGTATGGATGCGGTGCAGAAAGCCAATTCAGGTCATCCGGGTGCGCCCATGGGTATGGCCGATATCGCAGAAGTGCTGTGGAACAGCCACATGAAGCACAATCCGGCAAACCCGGAATGGGCCGATCGTGACCGCTTCGTGCTCTCAAACGGTCACGGCTCGATGCTGATCTACTCGCTGCTGCATCTGACCGGCTATGCGCTGAGCATCGACGATCTGAAAGCGTTCCGCCAGTTGCACTCCAAGACCCCAGGTCATCCGGAGTACGGCTATGCCCCCGGTGTGGAGACAACCACCGGTCCGTTGGGCCAGGGCATCAGCAACGCTGCCGGTATGGCCTTGGCGGAGAGGACGTTGGCAGCCCAGTTCAATAAGCCGGGACACGAGATTGTCGACCACTACAGTTTTACCTTTTTGGGTGACGGCTGCATGATGGAGGGTATCTCCCATGAGGCCTGCTCCCTTGCCGGCACCCTGGGTCTGGGTAAGTTGATCGCCTTTTGGGACGACAACGGCATCAGTATCGATGGCGAGACCGAGGGCTGGTTTACCGATGACACACCGAGTCGCTTCGAAGCCTATGGCTGGCAGGTTATCCGTGATGTCGACGGACACGATGCCGATGCCGTCAATCAGGCTGTCGCAGCCGCCAAGGCTGATACCGGCAAGCCGAGCCTGATCTGCTGCAAGACCACCATCGGCTTCGGATCGCCGAACCTGGCCGGCAGTCACGACTGTCACGGCGCTCCCTTGGGCGCCGACGAAATTACTGCGACCCGCGAGCAGTTGGGTTGGACGCATGAGCCTTTCGTGGTGCCGGACGAGGTCTATGCCGGTTGGGACGCCAAATCCGCCGGTGCCGAGGCTGAAAGCGCCTGGAATGATAAGTTTGCCGCCTACGAGGCGGCATTTCCCGAACCGGCCGGTGAATTCAAGCGCCGCATGGCAGGTGACCTGCCCGCCGACTGGGAGACGCAAACGGCCAAGTTCATTGCCGAGGTGAATGGCAAGGGCGAGTCTCCGGCAACCCGTAAAGCATCGCAGAACGCCCTCAACGGCTTTGGCCCGCATCTGCCGGAGTTCCTGGGCGGGTCGGCCGATCTGTCACCTTCCAATCTGACTGCCTGGTCCGGCTCCAAGTCGATCACGGACGGGAATTCGGATGGCAACTACCTCTCCTACGGGGTGCGTGAATTCGGCATGTCCGCGATCATGAACGGTGTTGCCCTGCATGGTGGTTTCATTCCCTATGGCGGCACCTTCCTGATGTTCTCCGAGTATGCACGCAATGCGTTGCGCATGGCCGCGTTGATGAAGATCCAGTCAATCTTCGTCTATACCCACGACTCCATCGGTTTGGGCGAGGACGGTCCCACCCACCAGCCCATCGAGCAGATTCCGACCCTGCGCATGATCCCCAATATGGATCTGTGGCGCCCATGTGACGCAGTTGAAACCGCAGTCGCCTGGAAAGCGGCAATCGAGAAACGGGACGGTCCCAGCAGTCTGATCTTTTCCCGTCAGGGGCTTGCCCACCAGGCACGAACCGACGAGCAGATCGCCGATATCGCCAAGGGCGGTTATGTCATCACCGATTGCGACGGCGCGCCGGAAGCGATTGTCATCGCCACCGGCTCCGAAGTGGCGATTGCCGTGCAGGCCGCTGCTGACTCGGCTAAGCGCGTGCGTGTGGTCTCCATGCCCAACACAAAGATCTTCGATGAGCAGGACGCGGCCTATAAAGAATCGGTGTTGCCTTTGAATGTGACCGCCCGGGTAGCGGTGGAAGCCGCCGTCACCGATGGTTGGTACAAGTATGTCGGCCTCAACGGCAAGGTAATCGGCATCGACCGTTTCGGTGAGTCCGCTCCGGCCGGTGATCTGTTCAAGGAGTTCGGCTTCACCGCGGAGAATGTGCTGGCAGCCATCAATGAGGTATCCGCCTGAGATTGGATAAGGGGCGTCGCCGCAGGCGCCCTCTAGGACGATCCAACCAGATTACAACTCAAATTATCGTTAAATACGGAGAATCGAAATGACTATCAAAGTAGGTATCAACGGTTTTGGCCGCATCGGCCGCATGGCGTTCCGTGCAATCGCTCAAGATTTCCCCGGCATCGAAGTCGTTGGCATCAATGACCTCCTGGAACCTGACTATCTGGCCTACATGCTGAAGTACGATTCAGTGCATGGTAACTTCAACGGCGAGATCGCAGTCGATGGCAGCGACATGGTGGTCAACGGTAAGAAGATCCGCCTCACCGCAGAGCGCGACCCGGCCGACCTGAAGTGGGATGCGATCGGCGCCGATCTGGTTATCGAATGCACCGGCTTTTTTCTCACCGAGGAGACCTGCCGGAAACACATCGACGCAGGGGCCAAGAAGGTTGTGCAGAGCGCACCCTCCAAGGATGCGACGCCGATGTTCGTCTACGGTGTCAATCACAACACCTATGCCGGTCAGGCCATTGTCTCTGCGGCTTCCTGCACCACCAACTGTCTGGCGCCCGTCACCAAGGTGCTGAACGACAACTGGGGCGTCAAGCGTGGTCTGATGACCACCGTGCATGCCGCCACCGCCACCCAGAAGACCGTCGACGGCCCCTCCATGAAGGACTGGCGCGGCGGTCGAGGCATCCTGGAGAACATCATCCCGTCCTCTACCGGCGCCGCCAAGGCCGTCGGCAAAGTGTTGCCGGAACTGAACGGTAAGCTGACCGGCATGGCTTTCCGCGTGCCTACCTCCGATGTCTCCGTGGTCGATCTCACCGTCGAGCTGGACAAGGAAACGAGCTATGAAGCTATCTGCACCGCCATGAAGGCCGCCTCCGAGTCGGGCGATCTGGCGGGTGTGTTGGCCTACACCGAGGAGAAGGTGGTCTCCACCGATTTCCGTGGTCGCGGTACGCCTTCCATCTTCGATGCCGGCGCCGGCATCATGCTGGACTCCACCTTCGTCAAGGTGGTTTCCTGGTACGACAACGAGTATGGCTACACCTGCAACATGTTGCGGATTGTTGAGCACGTAGCTAAGTAATCGGGCATTCGCCCGAAGCGGAAAGACCGTTTCGGGTGAAACCCGATTACAGTTTTGAGTTTTGAGTTTTGAGTTTTGAGTCGAAGTGAACGGGATACTTAAGAGCCTGTCATCGACACAAAATTCAAAACTCAACATTCAACGTTTAAAACTCGAACGACGAAGGAGTTCGTTATGTCTTTTATCAAGCTGACCGATCTTGACCTTGCCGGGAAGCGCATTTTGATTCGCGCCGATCTTAATGTGCCTGTCAAAGACGGCAAAGTGACCTCGGATGCGCGGATCAGCGCCTCCATGCCAACGATCGAGCATTGCATCAACGCAGGGGCCAAGGTGATGGTGATGTCACACCGCGGCAGGCCGGAAGAGGGTGTCTATTCGGAAGAGAATTCGATGGCGCCGATTGCCGAGGATATGTCCTCCAAGCTGGGTAAAACCGTACGTTTGATCAAGGACTACCTGGCGGGTGGTTTTGAAGTCGCCGAGGGCGAAGCGGTGCTGTTGGAGAATGTCCGTTTCAATGCCGGTGAAAAGAAGGATAACGAAGAACTGGCAAAAAATTACGCGGCATTGTGCGATGTCTATGTGATGGATGCCTTCGGTACGGCTCATCGTGCGCAGGCATCCACCCATGGAGCAGGCAAGTTCGCACCGATCGCTTGTGCCGGAATCCTGCTTGCCAGCGAGTTAGACAATTTGGCAAAGGCGCTGGCCGATCCGGCGTGTCCGATGGTGGCCATCGTAGGCGGTTCCAAGGTATCGACCAAACTGACGGTGCTGGAAGCCCTTTCGGAGAAGGTTGATCAGTTGGTCGTCGGCGGCGGTATCGCCAATACCTTTCTCAAGGCTACCGGAAACAATGTCGGTAAGTCACTCTGCGAAGACGATCTGGTTCCCACCGCACAGGCACTGATCGAAAAGATGAAGACTCGCGGAGCCAATATTCCGATTGCCACCGATGTGGTGGTCGGAAAGAACTTCGCCGAAGATGAGCCCGCAGTGCTGAAGGGGGCCGGTGATGTCGCCGATGATGAGATGATTCTCGATATCGGTCCCGATAGCGCCAATGAGTTGGCGGATATCATCAAGCAGGCGGGTACGATTATCTGGAACGGACCGGTCGGTGTGTTTGAATTCGATCAGTTCGGAGAGGGCACAAAAATAGTTTCGATGGCGATCGCCGAATCCGCTGGTTTTTCATTGGCCGGCGGCGGGGACACCATCGCCGCGATCCAGAAATACGATATCTATGACAAGGTCTCCTACATCTCAACGGCCGGCGGCGCCTTCCTGGAATATCTGGAAGGCAAGACCCTGCCGGCGGTGGCGATGCTGGAAGCCCGCGCTGCGGAGTAGTAAGAGGCAGGGATCAATCTCATTTGGCTGGGCAACGGCCCGGCCGGATTTTATCATGCATGTTAAGCATGTAACTGGAGCTGTATGCCAAGACGAACAAAAATTGTTGCAACCCTGGGACCTGCTACGGACGATCCCAAGATTCTCGATAAACTGATTCACTCCGGGGTGGACGTGGTTCGCCTCAATCTCTCTCATGACGCCCATGAGCCACAACGCCAGCGCGCCGACCGTATTCGCAACCGGGCGCGCGCCTGTGGCAGACAGATAGGCGTTCTAGCCGATTTACAAGGGCCGAAGATTCGTATCGGGCGTTTCAAAAAGGGCACCGTCGACCTTCAAGAGGACGAGACGTTTATCCTGGATGCGAACTGCGCGCAGGATGCCGGCGATGCCGCACATGTAGGATTGACTTATCCGGAGCTTGTGCATGATGTTAGCCGTGGTGATACACTGCTGTTGGATGACGGCGCGGTTGTGCTTTGGGTCTCCGAAGTGGATGGCAGCGAGGTTCGCTGCAAGGTCGTTGTGGGTGGTAAACTCTCCAATAATAAAGGCATCAACAAGCAGGGTGGGGGTCTTTCAGCACCGGCGCTGACCGACAAGGATCGGGCGGATATCAAGTTTGCCGCGGAAATCGATGTCGACTACATTGCCGTCTCCTTCGTACGCAATGCTGAGGATGTCAAAGAAGCGCGCCGACTCCTGGAGGCGTCCGGCGGAAAGGGTGGCGTCATAGCCAAGATCGAGCGTGCCGAAGCGCTTGATTGCATTGCAGAGGTCATCCTGGCTTCCGATGCCATTATGGTGGCGCGCGGGGATCTGGGTGTCGAGATCGGCGATGCGGAATTGCCCGCAGTACAGAAGGAGCTGATCAAGACTGCGCGGGAGCTGAACTGTGTCGTGATTACCGCAACACAGATGATGCAGTCGATGATCGAGAGCCCGATACCGACTCGTGCAGAGGTCTTCGATGTGGCGAATGCCGTCATGGACGGCACCGATGCGGTGATGCTTTCTGCCGAGACTTCGGTGGGAAAGTACCCCCATAAGGTGATCAAGGCGATGGATCGCGTCTGTCTCGAAGCGGAGAAGCATCAAACAGCCCGGCGCTCCCACCACAGAATCGATACCATATTCGACCGGGTGGACGAAGCGATCGCCATGGCCACTATGTATACCGCCAATCATTTAGGCGTGAAAGCGATTGCAGCGCTGACCGAGTCGGGTTCCACCGTGAAATGGATGTCGCGTATCAGTTCGGATATTCCGATCTATGCATTGACACGGCATGTACAGACGCGGCGCAAGGTCACCCTCTACCGTGGCGTCTACCCGGTGAGTTTTGACGTGGCCGGCACCGATACCGATCAGGTCAATGCGGAGGTGATCGATGAACTGCTGCGCCGCGGCGAGGTGCGCGAAAGTGACTTGGTGCTTATCACCAAGGGTGACCGTTCCGGTGTGGAGGGTCAGACCAATATCATGAAAGTGATGCGTGTCGGTGAACATGTGCTTGCCGACAAATTGGAATAATTGTAATGAGTAATGACAATAAACCGAGGAGGCTATCATGGCTTTGATTTCCTTGCGCCAACTACTGGATCATGCCGCGGAACACGGCTACGGTCTACCGGCGTTCAATGTCAACAACATGGAGCAGGTGCATGCCATCATGCAGGCTGCGGATGCGGTCAACAGCCCGGTGGTCCTGCAGGGATCAGCCGGCGCCCGCTCTTACGCCGGTGAACCCTTTCTGCGTCACCTGATTATTGCCGCTACCGAAATGTATCCGCACATTCCGGTCTGCATGCACCAGGATCACGGCACATCGCCTGCCATCTGCCTGCGTTCCATTCAGTCCGGGTTCTCATCGGTGATGATGGACGGCTCGCTGATGACGGACGGTAAGACCCCGTCATCCTATGAGTACAATGTGGATGTGACCGCCAAAGTGGTGGAGATGGCCCATGCGGGTGGTGTCTCGGTCGAGGGTGAGTTGGGTTGCCTGGGCTCGTTGGAGACCGGTCAGGCGGGTGAAGAGGACGGCGTCGGCGCCGAAGGCACCCTGGATCACAGCCAACTGCTGACTGATCCCGATGAGGCGGCCGATTTCGTCAAGAAGACGGGTGCGGATGCCCTGGCGATCGCTATCGGAACCTCTCATGGCGCGTATAAATTCACTCGTCCGCCGACAGGCGATATCCTTGCCATTCAGCGCGTGAAGGAGATTCATGCCCGTATCCCGGATACCCACCTGGTTATGCACGGCTCCTCTTCCGTGCCCCAGGACTGGTTGGCGATTATCAATGAGTACGGCGGTGACATGGGCGAGACCTATGGCGTGCCGGTGGAAGAGATTGTCGAGGGCATCAAACACGGTGTGCGTAAAGTCAACATCGATACCGACCTGCGCATGGCCTCCACCGGTTCCATCCGTAAGCATCTGAACGACAACAAGTCCAACTTCGATCCGCGCAAGTTCCTCAAAGAGGCGACCAAGGGGATGTCCGACATCTGTAAGTCCCGCTATGAGGCTTTTGGCTCGGCGGGGATGGCCGATAAGATCACGCCGATCTCTTTGGAAGACATGCAGAAGCGCTATGACAGCGGTGAGCTGGATCCAAAGATCAACTGATCAGAGCGGATGCTCGACCTAAAAAGGGGGCTAAACGCCTCCTTTTTGTGGGTTATTTCCCTTATTCGAGTGACTAACGAACGGGGGCGTAGCTAAGCGTTCGGCACGATCATCACGTTCACGGGTGAAACATCCGGGCTAGATCAGACCTTCCTGTTGTAAAATCCGCTTTATCAGATTGGGATTGAACCCAACAAACTGTTGCTCACCGATAACAATCAAAGGCACGCTTTGCCCGCCGATTTCGAAGAATTTCTTCTGAATCTTGCCCGGTTTGCCGACGTTGAAGTCTAAAAATGGAACCTTGTTCCTCTTCAGCCACCTCTTGAGGTGTTGGCAGTGGGGACATCTTAACGTTGTGTAGATGACTACCCGGGCTGTTTTTATATTTAATTGTGGCATATCGAATCAAAGCATGTTGCGTCATGTACTTCTGCAAATCGGTAGCGCTGTGTGTGAAGGCGGAATAATTAGCCGGATACATTGAATAGAGCGGCAAGTTAACGAATTAATTGAACTTCAAGGTGTTGCGAATTGTTGAATTTTTTCAGCTTGCTTTCTCGCGCTCTACAGTCTTGTAAGGCGGATTTCGGCCTCTCTGTATTTTTCCGCCGTTCTGTCTATGACCTCTTGGGGCAGTATAGGGCCTGGAGGTGTTTTATCCCAGGTCAGTGTCTCCAGGTAGTCACGTACAAACTGCTTATCGAAACTGGGAGGGCTGATACCTGGGCGATAACTGTCCACCGGCCAGAAACGAGACGAATCCGGCGTGAGTACTTCATCAATGAGGTGGATAGAGCCGTTGCCATCCAAACCGAACTCGAACTTGGTGTCCGCTATGATAATACCTCGCCTAAGGGCATAGCTTGCCGCCTTGGTATAGATTTCGAGACTTAGATCCCGTACCTGTGCGGCTATCTTATTGCCCAATAATTCCACGGCTTGATGGTAGTCGATATTCTCGTCATGGTCACCGATCCCAGCCTTGGTCGAAGGGGTGAAGATCGGTTGGGGCAGTTTGTCGGCCTGCTGTAGGCCTTCGGGTAGCCGGATGCCGCAAACTCCGCCGGTTCGCCAGTAGTCTTTCCAACCCGATCCGATCAGGTAGCCTCTGACTATAGCCTCCACGGGCAGCGGCTTGAGTTTTCGCACCAGCATGCAACGGTCTCCCAATATGGCGCGTTGTCCGGGGTCTGTGACGACTTTTTCAAGCGGGGTGTCCGTGAGGTGATTGGGCACCGACTCCCTGGTGTGCTTGAACCAGAAATTCGCCACCCGTGTCAGCACCTCTCCCTTCCCGGGAATCGGCTGGGGGAGCACCACATCGAATGCGGATAATCGGTCAGTAGTGACAATTAGCAGAAGCTTCTCGTCCACTTCGTAGATGTCGCGCACCTTACCCCGATTGAGACGTTTCAGATCCAGATCGGATTCGAAAAGGGAGTTGGTGGCTTTATTCATGTCGTTGATCGCCTAGAGAAAAAACTCATTATACCCGGAACCGTCAATATGAACGAGCAAGACGACTAGGGTGGTGGGCTCTGTGGAATGGTTGATCCCAGGTTGGATAACCCTGATTTCCTGCGGGGAATCGAGCAATGAATCATGCTATGCTTAATAACCTAGTTGTTTTGTAGGGAATTACTGGGACATGAGTGAAAATAGTGACGGCGGTGCAGCTCGCTCGATGAACGATCGTCTGGACATTACCCGAGGTGTGATGAAGCTGTTCGCAAGCTGGGGCCTTCATTCGGATGAGATGATGACCCTGCTGGACATGCCGGGCAAGGCGCGTCATTTCGCCAAGTACCGCGATAATAAGCCGCTGCCTGATAGTCCTGATATCATGAAACGCATCGAGTATCTTGTGCGCATTGATGATGCGCTTCGCACCAGCTATCCCACCAACCCCGCCATGGGTAAGCGCTGGTTGCGTCAGCGCAGCCATAAATTCGATAAGCACAGTCCGCTCTCTATGATGATGGGTGACGGGGAACAGGGGATGATCTATGTGCTCTCTCGATTGGATTGCACCTTTGCGTGGGACCAGAGCGGTTCAATGCCCTGTTGAGTAGATAGCCCGTAGGTCATGTTGCGCAGCTACGTGACATCACCCTTCGGGCTAGTAAGTCAGGTAGCCGCTCCGCGCCAACCTGACCTACGGCCTGAGTAGATAGGGTGCGTAAAATCCATTCCACTTCTGCATTGAATGCAGGCTAACCCGTGGCCTTTGCCTCCTCCTGACGCGCCAACCAAACCTCGAGTCCCTGGGCATCCAGTTCCAGATCCATCGACATCCGTTGCTCAATGGTCCGGGTGCTGTGTCGGCAGCCGTGTGTCCGCAGCTCTTGCGCCAGCCATTGCATAAGCCTGTTGCGTATGACGGCAACACGATTCGGGCCGGGTTCGGCATCTGCCTCCCTGGCGATGGTTGCGAAATCATCGAGGTAGTGGTGAAGTCTTTCAGCCAATACGGTTAGTTCGGTGACTTCACCATAGTGGGTTAAAAAAATCCGCTCCGGCTCAAGCGCCATCAGTCTGTATAGGGTGGTGTGCCACGCATCCGGGTCGAACTGAATCGGTGTGGTGGTCGGCATGATGAAAGGACCTTTATCGGTATCGAATTCCCGATAGGAGAGGCCGAAGGTGTCGCCGCTGAAGATGCCGCCGCTTAACTTGTCATAGATGCAGATATGGTGACGCGCATGTCCGGGGGTGTCCAGGCAAAGCAACTCTCTGTCACCGAAACTCACCCGTACGCCGTCCGTCGCCTCAATGACACGCTCTTCCGGCACCGCTGCCAGTTCTCCGAAATCCGCCTTGAATTTCTCCTCTCCGTAGACCGCCGTTGCACCGGCGATCAATTTTGAGGGATCGATCAAGTGCTTGGCCCCGTAGGGGTGAATCAGCAGCGATGCGTTGGGGAGATGCTGCATCAACGTCCCGGCTCCGCCGGCATGGTCCAGATGCACATGGGTCGGAATGACGTACTTGACCTGTGATGGCGGGATGCCTCGGGAAGCCAGTGCGGCCATCGAATGCGGGACGGTATGGCTGGTGCCGGTATCGATGAACACCGCCTCGCCCGCCGATTCCAGTAGATAGCAAGCGGCGAGGGCGGGCCGCTGATAACGGGTATCGATACAAGTAATGTCGTGTGAGTAGCCGATAGTGGGGATATCCGGCATTGTCATTAGCTAATTTTCCTCTTTTTCGCCTTCGCCGATCGCCTCTTCGGATCCCTTGATCAGGTTGGCGATATTGGAGCGGTGACGCCAGAACAGAAGGGTCGACATGGCAATCTGCATCGCCACCAACTCTGCCTTGGGCCAGATCGCCCACACGATCAGTGGCGCCAAGGCCATCGAGATCAGTGCGGAGAGTGAGGAGATATTGACGACTTTGGCAATGAACAGCCAAACCAGTCCGACTGCTCCGCCTATACCCCAGTGCAGACCAAACTGCACGCCTAAGGCAGTGGCGACCCCTTTGCCGCCTTTGAAACCGAAGAAAACCGGATACAGATGGCCGAGGAAGGCGGCCATGCCGGTGAGGGCGAGGATCAGCGGTGTTGCACCGAACAGATGGGCCGTGAGCATGGGAATCAGTCCTTTGATCGAATCTCCCAACAGGGTGATGGCGGCGGCCTTTTTTCCGCCGATACGCAGCACATTGGTGGCGCCGGGATTGTTCGAGCCTTGGCTGCGAGGGTCGGGTAGCCCCATCAGGCGGCATACGATGATGGCGCTGGAGATGGAGCCCATGAGGTAGGCGCCGAAGACGAGTGCGAAATCGGTAATCATGCTTCAATTGGAACCCTATGCGCCATGCAGGTCAAGCCGGGCGGAGAAGATGCCTGGGATTTCAGGCGCCCGGCACTCCTTGCAGGCAGCTCCCAATCCGCATAATCATCGTTTGATGAGCGACAGGTTTCTGCTCTTTTTGCATACTTCCCTGAGATAATCCAGAATCCGTAGCTTCATCAACAATATTTTTCAATCACACACGGCTTATCGATATGGATATAGTTTTCATCCGGGATCTGCGCATCGATACGGTCATCGGCATCTATGACTGGGAACGGGAGATCAGGCAGACAGTGGTTTTAGATCTTGAGATGGGGGCCGACATCGCCAAGGCGGCAGAGAGTGACGCCATCCAGGATACCCTGGACTATAAAGCGGTGGCTAAGCGACTTATCGAGTTCGTGAGGGAGAGTGAGTTCCAGTTGGTGGAGACCCTCGCGGAGCGTTGCGCCGAGATTGTGCTGAGGGAATTCAGCGTACCCTGGGTCAGGATGACCCTCAACAAGGTTGGAGCGGTCAGTGCGGCCCGCGATGTGGGTGTGATTATTGAAAGGGGGCGGCATGACTGAGGATCCGGGGGTGCGTGTTTGGCTCGGCCTGGGAAGCAATATGGCGCCGACGAGACATCTCCCAGAGGCGTTGCGCGATCTGGGCGATCTGTTCGGCGAACTGTCGGTCTCCCCGGTCTACGAGAGCGAGGCGGTCGGTTTTGCCGGCGACAACTTTTTCAATCTGGTCGTGGGCATCCGAACCACCCTCACGCCTCGTGAATTGGTGGCGAGTCTGAAGCAGGTCGAGGAGCGGCATGGTCGGCATCGATCCGATAAGAAATATGTTTCGCGGACCCTCGATATCGATCTACTCACTTATGGTGATCAGGTCATCAACGACGGCTCCATTCAACTGCCGAGGGATGAAATACTCCATTATGCCTTCGTGCTGCTGCCTCTTTCAGAAGTGGCGGGCAGTGAAGTGCATCCCCGGACAGGTCGCACCTACGATCAGTTGTGGGAGGTGTTTGATAAACAGGGCCGGTCTCTCCGGCGAGTCGATAGGGGGTTGGGTTTGTTGTGACTCTTTAGGGTCTGCCGACAGGCCCTAGTGTACTGTCTCATACTAATGCGTGCCTCCCTCCGGGTGTGACGCCGGGCCGTCGTCCGCGTTGTTGCGTGGCTTGGAAAGGGCGCGCCATTCCCTGCGCCATGCGCCTAGCACCCCAAGGGCGCTTCCTGCGGGGCGCGGCCAATGGCCCGGTGTCACGCTGATATTACTATGAGGCAGTACACTAGGGGGTGTTCTCAATCATCGTTCGCGGCGTGATTCCGGCCCTTTTCCGCGCCGGCGGCGTTGCGATTCGTTGCAATAGAAT
>JAHXHR010000009.1 GCA_025656505.1 Candidatus Thiodiazotropha sp. (ex Epidulcina cf. delphinae)
TTTGGGGCAGCACCGTGCAGCTGCATGTGAAGTGGAATGTATAACTTAAATTCAGGTCAATTCTGTCTTTACTATGGGGTCCACTTTAGTGAACATTATCAAGATTACAGATAAGAGTGATGATTATTCATATTGGAGATCTCAATCTTACTCGAAACGATTGGAAGCATTGGAAGAAATAAGATCAGAATACATAAACTGGAGATACGGTGTTAAACAAGAATTTCAAAGAGTTTTTAGAGTTACTAAACTCAAATAATGTCAAATACTTGGTCGTAGGTGGTTACGCTTTGGCTATACATGGTCATCCACGTTACACCAAAGATATTGATGTTTGGATTTTGATTGATCCAGAAAATGCAAAGAGTATTATCCAAGCACTGAACGACTTTGGGTTCTCTGAACTTGGTTTGAAAGAAAATGATTTCTTAACTCCTGGCAACGTTATTCAACTTGGTTACCCTCCCAATCGAATTGACATATTAACTCAAGTTTCGGAGTTCAAAATTTGCAAAAAAGTGCTGCTTTCTAAGCATTTCGCACGGTAACCCGTTATTTGGAGCCATATGCAAGTGTTCGTAAATGTGCCGGGAAACCAACACACAAGCAAAATACCTGCAAATTCATTGTTGACATAAAAACACAGTGCTTTTAAAGGAGAGATCGTAATTATTCATATTTATCATACCATTAGAGGCTATTCGCATGTAAATATGAACTCCGAAACTTGAGTTATCAAACACGCTGGATATTGAATTAAGGGTGGCGCATTACCCACCTTATACGTCTAAGTGGAATCCTGTTGAGCACCGAGTTTTCCCACATATCACGCGCGCCATGTCTGGTGTTGTGTTGAGAAGTATTGATCTTGCTAAAACATTAATTGAGCAAACAACGACAAAATCGGGGCTTAAAGTTTTTGCAAAAATATCAAAGAAAGTGTATGAAAAAGGAAAGAAAGTCGCCGACAATTTTTATGAATGGGCTAATATACTATTTGATGAAAAACTGGGTCACTTGAATTATTCCGTAAATCCAGTCACATAAATCGGGAAGTTATTACGTGCCCATTCCTAAGAGGGATAGGAAGGGGGTTTTGATCCCCCTCCCTCCCACACCACCTGGCATACGGGTCCGTACCAAGGCGGTTACCAAAAGTGTCGGACCGTAGTCGGACAAGCAAACCAAGGTACAGAAGCTTGATTAACTTTGAAAATTACGTAGTCACCAGCGCGCCTATCACCTCTTACGTGAACCGGTCGGCTCAAACTGAGAATAGAGCATGATGCGAAATTTCCTCTTTTGGCTTCAGGCCTTCGCTTCATCCACTACTATGCCATCTGCTGACTTCTGCTCAATCACCCCATGCATTACTGCATGAAGCGCTACCACCTAATGGTGGGCGCAATGTTGAGCAGATCTCCCCGGGTAAGAGCATGATCCTTCCCTGCACCCCAAGGGCACTTGTCACTTCGTTCGGGCGCACAACCGCTGCATTTACCATCCCCCAGAGATCTGGAAGGGCTTCGTCATGTTGTGCTGACTCGCCCTGGGGTTCGGCCTTACTATGCAGTTTCTGTTCGTCGGCTCGCAGTTTTGCACTCAGGCTTCTTTCAGACCGTCGGTCGCCCTTCCGCCCTTGCCGTCGGCTAGTACTTTTTAAGTGGTCAATAATGACGACTCTCCAGACAATGTACAGGGGACTTGCACCCCATAAGATCATGCCCATGCCGGGCACACACAAGGCAAATCAACCTGACCATTTTTTCATTCGCTGTGCTCACAAAAAAAGGTCAGGTTATTTGCGACGTTATGTTTCAAACCTGAATCACTGAGCCTGGGTGGCTAGTTGCGTTGTTACACCACTTAAACAGTGGTATTCTTGAAATGCTTGGAGTTTTAGGCTTCAGGGTATGTCACAGGTTGTCAAGTCCTGCCAGCATGCCGATAAGGTAAGCTGAACAGATTGATAGCAACGCTGAAACTGGTGTCTTCAATGATACCTCCACAGCGATACTGACATTATACGTCATTACTAACAGACGCGGCTTGGCTCGTCAGTATTCTGATGGGTTAGAAGGTGTGAGAAAGACCACTTGGTTAAGTGGTGGACCCCATTAGTCGGACATCATAGCTGAAATTATAAGTGTCTTCTGCGATTATTCTTTAATACCGCCCGGACGAATACCCCTGTTTTTATGTGGACACACACTCGGGACTACCCTTGTTTCTCGACAAAACAGCTAAGGGAAATCACTTAATATCCCTGCACTCCGAAGATACCGGGTGCGTTTCTATGGTATCCATTGAAATCCATGCCGTAGCCGAAGACATAGCGGTCTTCGACTGTCAGACCCACAAAATCGGCCACGAAACCGTTCCCCTTTTCATGCAGTTTCTCGACGAGCACCGCAGTATAGACGACCCTTGCTCCGGCCTCTCTGCATGCCGCCACAATGGCGGAGAGGGTCACACCTTCATCCAATATGTCGTCAACCACCAGTAGCGTCTCCCCCGTCAGCGAAGTGCTGGGTCGACCTATCCACTCCAGTTCGGCGCCTGAGGTTCCCCCCCGATAGCGAGTGGCGTGGATGTAATCATGACGCAAGGGAAAATTCAATCGCGTCAGTAGATGACCGGTGGGTATCAGGGCTCCATTCAATACGCATAACACCAGTGGATCTTCCCCGGACAGTTTTCCGGTGATCTCAATCGCCATGCGATCAAGCGCCTGCTCCACCTCGGTCTGTGAATAGATTAAGTCCGCTGTCGCCAATACCTCGGCCGCCTGTCGTGGTGTGATACTCATGTAGTTCCTTTGATTTCTACTCAAGATCCAGATCGAGGCCGGCCTCTTCTGGAACGATTGACAGCCTGTTGACCGCACTTTTCCAACGTGGATCGAGATGGACTTGTTGTAAGGTTGTATGTTTTCGACCATGCATTCTTACCAGCCGCACATGTGCGGCTGGATCTGTGTAACTTATGAGTCGCGCCAACACTTCCAAGGCGGCTGGACGATTATTGCATATCAAGATCATGTCGCAACCGGCGGATAGGGCTGCCGAAGCGCGTTCCCCATAGTCCCCCGCCTCTTCCGCCGCCGCCATATTGAGATCATCGCTGAAGATAACCCCCTGAAAACCGAGTTGCTGACGCAACACCTTGCGCAGCCAGAAACGGGAGAAGCCCGCCGGATCCCTATCAATGTGCGCATAGATGACATGCGCCGGCATGATCGCCTCCATCCCGGCGTCTATCATCCGTTCGAAGGGACGCAGATCTTCCATTTCAAGGTCTTCAAAACGCCGCTGGTCCACCGGCAACGCAAGATGGGAATCCGCCCCGACACCGCCATGACCGGGAAAGTGCTTGCCGACCACGGCCATGCCTGCACTATGACAACCCTGCATCCAGCCTTGCGCCAGCCGGGCCACTGTTTCGGGATCCTTGGAAAATGCCCGGTCCCCTATCACTTCGCTGACCCCGAATCCCAGATCGAGAACCGGGGCAAAACTGAAATCAACCCCGCAAGCGAGCAACTCCGAGGCCATCAGCCATCCGCCCAGTTCAGCCAGCCTCAGACCCTGTTCCGGCTGTTTCCGATACTGCTTGCCATACCAAGCTGCCGGCGGAAGCGGTGAAAACCCCTCCCTGAACCGTTGCACCCGCCCACCCTCATGATCGACCGCAATGAGTGGATGAGGGGTTCTGACGGCGTGGATTTCCGCGCACAGATCGGTCAACTGTCCTTGCGATTCGAAGTTACGGGCAAATAGGATGACACCACCAACCGCTGCATGATTCAGCAAGCACCTCTCTTCGGCGCTGAGCGCTGACCCTTCCAGATCAAGCATGACAGGTCCCAAACTCATGCGCTTTGCCCTATTTAATATTTCCTTCAGTATGCCGCAAACATAGGTGAAGTGAAAACCAGTATTGTATGCGATAAGGTTGTTGCCATGCGTTTATCCCGGATGTTACTTGTGATTCTGATGCTTTTTGCTCCATTGCTGCCGGCTGAGGATGAAGGTGAAGAAGCTAAAGAACCGGCAGTCATCAGTTACTATCAGATAAAACCCGCGCTGGTTGCCAACCTGGCGACGGGCGGAAAATATATCCGTTGCGACATCCAACTGATGACCGACGATGAGAGCTTCCTCGCAGACCTCAAACTGCATGGCCCCGCCATTCGCCATGCCCTGCTGTTGCTGCTATCGGAACAAGACGGTAATTCGGTCAAGACTCCTGCCGGCAAAGAGGCGCTACGCAAGAAGGCCCTGTCGGAGATCGGCAGGCTAATGAAAAAACTGAGTGGAAAGGAGGGCCTCAAGGCGCTCTTCTTCACCACTTTTTTCGTTCAATAGTCGACCATCTCCACCAGGGCGCCTCTCTCGACCCGATCGAAGAGCACCATCAGATCCCGATTGCGCATACGGATGCAGCCATGGGATGCGGGCACGCCCATCGGCTCCTCATCCGGCGTGCCGTGGATATAGATAAATCTGCGCAAGCTGTCGACCTCACCACCCCGGTTCTTACCCCGCTCGAGCCCGGTCAGCCAGAGAATCCGCGTCAGAACCCAGTCCCTGCCGGGCTCCTTGTCCGCCAGTTCCCTGCTGTAGCGCTCACCAGTAGCGCGTCGCCCGACAAAGACCGCATTCTCCTCGCACCCCTCGCCGATCTTTAATCGTATCCTATGCCTGCCTCGCGGCGTGCAGCCGCTGTCGTAGCGCTCTCCCGCGCCGTTTTTCGCCGTCGAGACCGGAAAGCTGTCGATCTCCCGACCGGCTTCGATACAGGACAGCCGCTGTAGCGACAACTCAATGCGCAACTGCAGATCGGGCATTTTCATTTCGCGGTTCCTCTGTTTGATGGGGCAACAGGGGGCATCGGCAGAATGGCGTTACTCCGCTGTTTCATACGCCGTTACCAATCGCAGAAGGGATGGTTTACCAGGCTGGCATTATAGTAACGGGTATCCGTCGAGACCTCCTCCCCCGCCCAATCGGGCATTTGGAAGGTCTCCTCTTCGGAGGTCAGCTCCACCTCTGCAACCAGCAGTCCTCGGTTGGCGCCATGAAACACATCCAGATCCCACAGGTGGTCGCCGCATCGGACCTTATACCGCACCTTGTCGATGACTGCCCCGGCAACCAGATTTTCCAACATCTCCCGGGCATCCTCCAGGAGGATGGGATACTCGTACTCACTGCGGCTGAGCCCCACGGTCTTGCTTTTGATATTGAGGTTGGCCTCCTCCCCAGCCAAGCGCACCCGGATGCCGACCTTTGGCGTCGTTGCCAGATAGCCCTGTTTTATGGCCACTTGCCTGACCACGCTATCTTTCCAGTTATCGTTAATAACTAGGTACTTACGCTCTATTTCTAAGGGCATTTATCAACTCCTTGCAAACAGTGCGATTGACTCCACATGCGTGGTATGGGGAAACATATCCATGACACCGGCACTGATCAGCCGGTATCCGAGGTCGTGTACCAGGATACCGGCATCCCTCGCCAGAGTGTCTGGATAGCAGGAAACGTAGACGATACGTTCAGCGCCGACAAGCGGTAGCTGAGGCAGTACTTCCTGGGCGCCGCTTCGCGGTGGATCAAGCAACACTTTGTTGAAGCGCCGTTGCAACCAGGGCTCGTTCTCCAATGTTTCATAAAGATTGGCGGTGTAGAAGCTGGTGTTATCGATACCATTCCGCTCGGCGTTCTCTCTGGCCCTGGCGACCAGGCCGATATCCCCCTCGACCCCGGTCACGCTGCCTGCGCTGCGGGCAAGCGGCAAGGTGAAATTGCCCAGGCCGCAGAACAGATCGAGTACTTGATCATTCCCGTTCAATTGCAGCATGGCGACTGCGCGACGGACCATTTGCCGATTGATGTCGCTATTGACCTGGGTAAAGTCGCTGGGCTCGAAATGGAACCTTAAATCAAACGCCGGCAACTCATAGGTCAACGCCACCCCTCCCTCACCAAGCGGCCGGACACTCTCAGGCCCGCCCTCCTGAAGATAGATTTCCAGCCGGTGCTGACGTGCGAATTGATCAAGTTTCGACAAGTCGTCATTACAAAGCGTGGCGAGGATGCGAAAAATCAATACACAGGTTTCATCCCCCATGGCCATTTCGATCTGTGGTACTTGATCACGAATGGAGAGTTGATCGATCAGCAGGCGTAGTTGCGGCAACAACTCACCCACCCTGGGATGCAGGATGTGGCAACGCTCAATATCGGCGACAAAGGAGGAACCACGCTCACGAAAGCCGACCAAGGCGCCGCCCTTCTTGGGTACAAAACGCACGCCCAAGCGAGCCTTGCGGCGGTAGCCCCAGGAAGAACCGCTTACCAGCGGCGGGAGCACCTCGGCAGGCGCCACTTTGCCTATGTGTCGCAAGGCATCAAGCATCGCCTGCTGCTTGTTCACCACCTGGGCCTCGGGGTCCTGATGCTGCAGGCTGCAGCCGCCGCAGATGCCGAACTGATCACAGCGAGGCTGTACGCGCTGTGGTGAGGCGTTCAGCACCTCAATCACCCTACCCTCGTCATACCTGCGCCGACGCCCGGAGTAGCGAAAACGCACCCGCTCTCCCGGCAAGGAGCCATGAATGAAGGTAGCCTTGCCCTCGATATGCGCGACCCCTTTGCCGTCATGGGTGAGGGATTCAATCTCCGCCTCGACCGGTTCTGTCGGTAGTTGCTTGCGTCTACGCCTGCGGCCCATGATCAGCCGGCGGGAAAAACATCGGTGGAGAGATAGCGATCACCTCGATCGCAGACGATGGTGACGATCACGGCATTTTCCACCATCGCGGAAAGTTTCAGGGCAGCGGCCACGGCGCCGCCGGAAGAGATGCCGGCGAATATCCCTTCACCGATGGCGAGTTGCCGCGTGGTCTCTTCCGCATCTTCCTGAGAGACATCGATAATCCTGTCCACCCGGCCGGCGTCGTAGATCTTCGGCAGATAGGCCTCGGGCCAGCGCCGTATCCCGGGAATAGCGGCGCCCTCCATGGGCTGTACACCGACGATCTCAATCGCCGGATTCATGGATTTGAGATAGGTGGAGCAACCCATGATGGTGCCGGTGGTGCCCATGGCGCTGATGAAATGAGTCACCTCGCCGTTGGTCTCGCGCCATACCTCCGGACCTGTGCCTTCAATGTGGGCCTGCGGATTATCCTGATTGGAAAACTGATCCAGAATCATGCCCTCGCCCGCTGCCTCCAACTCCCTGGCCTGGTCGATGGCGGCCTCCATGCCGCCCTCTTTCGGCGTCAACAACAATTCGGCGCCATAGGCCCTCATCACCGCACGGCGTTCAAGGCTCATGTTTTCCGGCATAACCAGCATCAGGCGGTAACCCTTGATCGCCGCCGCCATGGCCAGGGCGATTCCGGTATTGCCGCTGGTCGCCTCAATCAGACAATCCCCCCGCTTGACGGCGCCGCGGGCCTCGGCATAGCGGATCATACTCAGCGCCGGCCTGTCCTTGACCGATCCGGCCGGATTATTCCCTTCCAGTTTCACCAGCAGGGTATTGGCGCTGTCGCCCGGTAGCCGCTGCAACCTGACCAGGGGGGTGTTGCCGACAAAATCTTCAATGGTTTTGTAGTGCATGAAGAACCCTCCGGAACGCTTCTGATGATTCATGGCCGAGAACAATGAACTCGCCAAGCCGATATGATGTTCTATTATTCATTATCATGGAGGCTCTGAACCGATCAGAAATAATGTTATTGACCCGACGACTGAATATAACATATCAGGTGTCACCGGGTTAATAAGAACAATAATTGTAAAGAGGAGTAGGCATGCGCACAGTCAATCAACTATTACAGGGCAAAGGGTTCGATATCGTAACCATCGATGGCGATGCCTCGGTTTTCGAGGCATTGACGCTGATGGCCGATAAGGGAATCGGCTCACTCGTGGTGCTGGACAAGGATCAAATCGTAGGTCTCTTCACCGAACGTGACTATGCCCGAGATATCACGCTGAAAGAGCGCACCGCAAAAGAGACCAAGGTGAATGAGATCATGACCAGCCATGTGGCGGTGGCCAAGCCCGACCAGAGTATAGAAGAATGCATGGCGATCATGACGGAAAAACGTGTCCGCCATCTCCCGGTCATGGAGGATGGAAAACTGCTCGGCATCATCTCCATCGGCGATCTGGTCAAGGCGATCATCGAAGATCAACAGTTTGTCATTGGACAGCTTGTCAGTTATATCAATGCTTGAACCAGTATAGGACAGTACACTAGCCCGCATTTCTCAGTGCGCCGGAAACCCAACAGGCGTTTCTCGTCGCAGGAACCCTATGCTCAGGACAAAACCGCCTCGCATCGATATTGAGCGGTTGCAACATACCCAGGCAAAGGTCATCCATCGCCGGGGATCGGACCGGCAGGTCCTCGAGCATGAGGGTCTTCGCTGGGTCAGCCTCAATGACGGCTCGATAGCGTCGATGATGCTGTTGAACGAGCCCGCCTATCCGCTTCTCGAATACATCAAGGGCCTGCTCTGTTGCCTGCTTTTTTCGCCGCGTCCCGGCAGCTTGCTCAACCTCGGCCTGGGTTGTGGGTCCATCGAACGCTTTGTATTGTCACAACTTCCCGATATCGCACTTGTCACGGTGGAGATCGATCCGCTAATGATCGAACTCTCCAGAGACTTCTTTTATCTGCCTGCATCACATCCGGTAAGTCTTGATTCCGCAGAACGATTCCTGAAAAAGAATCAGCAAAAATTCGATATCGTTTTATGTGATATCCACCTGAAACGGGGCACAGCGACGCCATTGCGGACCTTATCGTTTTATCAGGATGCGGCACAGGCGCTTACCAAGGAGGGCGTTCTGGCATTGAACCTTCTACCATCGACTGAAGCCGAAATGGTCGATATTCTTCTGAAGATACGCAGGGTATTCCCTTGGGTGATATTGTACGATGTGGCAGCGGTTGAGAATATCCTACTCTACTGCTCAACCTCGCCACTCCCCAATAACCCGATCCTGACCTCACGAGCGAAAAACCTGCATCAAAGGACAGGCATTGACCTGTCGCATATCTGTAAGCAGTTGATTTGGCTACCAGAGAGCATGAGTAAGCGATGAAACTGATCGAAGTCATAGCAGTAGCTGATAGCTTTATACGATCTGCAAACGCTGTTTTTTAGCCGTGAATGGACGCCAATCACCACAAATTGACGCAAATACCGTTAATAAGAATTTACGAGTGTTCATTTGCGGCATAATCGCTTCATCTCTCTGACCGCCCGGTCCAGACCGGTAAAGAGCGCACGAGATATGATTGAATGGCCGATGTTGAGTTCGGTGATGCCGTCAATGGCGACAATGGCCTGCACATTGTGGTAATCGAGACCATGCCCGGCATTGACCTGAAGTCCGATGCGATTGCCGTAATCGACCGCCTTGATGATTCGTTCCAGTTCGGCATGCCGAGTCCGGTCGGACGGCGCATCGGCATAGTGCCCGGTATGAATTTCCACCACCTGTGCACCGGATTCCTTGGCGGCCTCCAACTGTTTTGTATCGGCGTCGATAAACAGGGAAATGCGTATGCCGGCATCGTTCAATTCATTGCAATAGTCCTTCATATAGTCGAGGTTGCCGGCCACATCGAGGCCACCTTCGGTGGTCAGCTCCTGACGTTTTTCCGGCACCAAACAGCAGTCATGGGGTCGGAAACGGGTAGCGATCGCCGCCATTTCGGCAGTAGCCGCCATCTCCAGATTCATGCGCGTCTGCAACATACCGCTCAGCATATCCACATCCCTATCCTGAATATGCCGCCTGTCTTCCCGTAAATGCAGGGTAATGACGTCAGCGCCTGCCTGCTCCGCCGTCAGGGCGGCTTGGATCGGTTCCGGGTAGCGCGTCCCGCGCGCCTGGCGCAAGGTCGCCACGTGATCGATGTTGACGCCAAGTAGAATCCCGTTTTCAACCATGTCTAGTGTACTGTCTCATACTAAATGCGTGATATTGTGCATTAGTATGAGACAGCACACCAGCCTATTTCAAGGATTGAAAGAGCTCCCTGCTCTTGAGAGGTTTATCGCCCAGATAGAAGCTGATGATACGACGCATCAGGCATTTTGCCTCGAATGCGCCTTGCTCATCCAGCCGCTCTCCATTATCCAGGCAAATCAATGTTCGTCCATGTATGCGGGCCTCGGTTTGCCCCCCGACGGATCGCACCGGCCCCTGCTCGATGAGATAGTCATAGACCTGTTCGGGTTCTACCGGCTCGCCTGTATCGGCGGTATGATCCAGTAACAACCCGTAACCCAGTTCCCTCATCAGCCGGCTCTCAAAATCCCGCAGGCATTGATCCGCCGGCTCCTCCGAAGCGAGCCGTGCAAGCTGTTGATGATACAGAAGATAGAGGGAGGGATAGGGATCCTCCCGCTGCAGGAGACGCATCAGCAATTCATTCAAATAGAATCCGCAATAGATCTTCTCGCCGGCCAAGCGATAGGGACGTCCATCGGCCTCCACACCGACAAGACTCTTTACCTCGCCCCGACCGCTGAGTGAGACCCGTAAAGGCCCGAAGGGCTGTAGCAGCATGGCGCGGGATGAGCGTCCCGATTTCGCGCCCCGTGCGATGGCGGGCAATCTGCCTTGGTCGGGCGTGAACAGCTCCAGCAGAAGACTGGTATTGCGATAGTCTCGCCGATGGATGACAAATGCGGGGATCAGTTCAAACCGCGACACAGGCGATGTCTCTAAGCGTTATTCACCATAGCCCAGGCGCACCAGGGCGGCTTCATCGCCGGCCCAACTCTTCTTCACCTTCACCCACAACTCGAGATGAACCTTGCAATCAAAAAAGCGTTGCATGGCCTTTCTTGCCTGGGTGGCCACCTCTTTCAAGGCATGCCCATGCTTGCCGATAATGATACCCTTTTGTCCTGGTTTCTCCACCCAGATGACGGCATTGATGCGATACAGGCCGGTCTGTTCCTCAAAGCGTTCAATCTCGATAGAGACGGCGTAGGGTAACTCCTCGGCATATCGCCGCGTGATCTGCTCACGAATCAACTCGGCGGCAAAAAACTTTTCCGGCCGATCGGTCAGTTGATCGTCGGGATAGGGATTCTCGCCCTCGGGTAAGCGTTTCAGCACCAGATCCTCGAGGGTTTGCAGGTTATGGCCGCCCTTGGCCGATATCGGAACGATCTCTAGGAAGGGATGGCGCAGCGACATTTCGGTGAGATAGGGTAACAGGGTCTCTTTCCGCTTTAACCGATCGACTTTGTTGACCACCAGGATAACGGGTATATCGCTCTGTTTGATCAGGCCCAGCACCTTTTCATCCTCTATGGTCCAACGCAGGGCCTCGACCATGAAGATCACCAGATCCACATCCGCCAAGGCTGTCTTGGCGGTACGATTGAGATAACGATTCATGGCATTGTCGCTGCGGTCGTGAATGCCGGGGGTATCCACATAGACTATCTGACCCGTCTGTAGGCTCTTGATACCCAGGATAGTGTGACGAGTGGTCTGCGCCTTGTGTGAGGTTATCGCCAGCCTGACGCCGAGAAGACGATTCAAGAGTGTCGACTTACCCACGTTCGGACGCCCGACAATGACGGTATAACCGCAATGGTTAGCGCCTTCATTCATGCTTTAATACCATCAGCATTTGCGATGCGGCATCCTGTTCGGCCTTTCTCCTGCTGGTGCCCCGACCGATCGTCCGTTGCTCAAGCTCCGGGATCTCGCAAAACATGCTGAATACCTGGTCGTGGGGATCGCCGCTGACATCCATGATTTCATAGCCGGGCAAACCAATCCTCTTCGCCTGCAGGTATTCCTGCAGTTGCGTCTTCGGATCCTTTTGATGACCCTCCAGACTCAATCCTCGAAGGTGCCGGGTGAATATCCGCAGAATCACTTCACGGCTCGCCGGATAACCGCCATCGAGGTAGATTGCCGCCAGAATCGCCTCGACGCTGTCCGCCAGAATGGAGTCTCTGCTCTGTCCACCACTTCGCAGTTCGCCCTGCCCCAGGTTGAGATAGTCGCCAAGCTTGAACTCACGCGCTATCCCGGCAAGGGTGTCACGTTTGACCAGGTGTGCGCGCAAACGGCTTAACTGACCCTCGGTCGCCTGTTTGAAATGCTGATACAGCGCATCGGCTATGACAAACCCCAAGATGGCATCGCCTAGGTACTCCAGACGCTCGTTGTTCCCCCCCCCCGCGCTGCGATGGGTCAGCGCCTGTTCAATCAACCGGGGGGCATGGAAGTGATAGCCCAGATCTCGGCAGAGCCTATCGACATCCGCTTTCAATTGGCAATCAACTCGACTGTTTCATCGAAGGTCATGACCAGCGAGATATTGGCCACGATCGGCCGGCGCTCTTCATAGGCGATATTGATCGTGGTGACGCCGCTTGCCCGTTTGATGGAGATATGGTCCTTGTTGACATGGCGTATGCTGTTGATATCCAGGCGTTTCATAATCATGCTGCGCAATTCCCTGACCGATTTTCGCTCAGCGAAGGGTTCCTGCTTGACCGATTCCATGACCGTTTTCACCGAAAAATGGTCAAGATAAACTGGGCTGATCTTGATTCCGACCATCACCAGAAAGCCTGCAATGATCAGGATAACCAGCCAACTGATGAAGGTGAGTCCACGTTGTTTCCGTATAGAGTGCATTCGAACTGCCTCGACTAAGTTACTAACCCGAAGGATGATTATTGCTCAATCAATACCCTTGCCGATCCTCTCCCAGGCAATGGGGGGGAAGGCGCCGATCTCAGAATCCCAGTTCATCCAGATGCCGAATGCCTTGCCGACGAGATTCTCCTCAGGCACAAGTCCCCAGCAACGGCTGTCATTGCTATTGTCCCGGTTATCGCCCATCACGAAATAGCGGCCCTCCGGGATGGTGATCGGCCCGTTTCCCAGCACCCGGCAACCCATCGGCAGGTCCGGCGCCAGGGGATTGATCAATAAAGCGTGTTCCGTGCCGTCCAGGCTCTCCATGGCCATCACGGCCCCTGTCATGCGCTCACCGCTGCCGACACCGGTGTATTGTCCCACGGGCGTCTGCGGCATGGCCTCTCCGTTGACATACAAGGTTTTGTTTCGATAGTAGATGGTATCGCCCGGCACGGCCACCACCCGTTTGATATAGTCCACCCAAGGTTGCTTTGGGTAGCGGAATACAACAGGATCGCCACGCTGCGGCTCTCCCAGATCGATGATTTTTTCATTCAGCACCGGCAGACGTATGCCGTAGCTGAACTTATTGACCAGGATAAAGTCCCCGATCAGCAACGTCGGCATCATCGAGCCGGAAGGGATGCGAAAGGGCTCCACGAGAAACGAGCGCAGTATCAGGACCGCAAAGATCACTGGAAAAAAAGAGCGTGAGTATTCGACAATCAGGGGTTCCTTCCTCGCCGTCTGAACATGATCCGTCTCTCTTCCTTCATCGGCAATGAGCTTACGCCGTTTCGGTGCGAGTAAAATGCTGTCCAAGAGCCAGATACCCCCCGTCAGGGCGCTGGCGACGACAAGAAATGTTGGAAAATCAAAATTCATGGTTTATGCGTATCCTCTCCCAATGTACCACCATCATTTTTTCGAAGCTAAGTCTGTTAAATTTCATCATAGTGATAAGTTGCCGGGTTACTAATTATCCTTGCCCACCTGCAATACGGCAAGAAAGGCATCCTGCGGAATCTCGACCTTGCCGACCTGCTTCATGCGCTTTTTACCCGCTTTCTGCTTTTCCAATAGTTTACGTTTTCGGGTGATATCGCCGCCGTAACATTTGGCGGTGACATTTTTACGCAAGGCCTTTACCGTTGTGCGGGCAATGATTTTGCTGCCGATGGCGGCCTGAATGGCAACCTCGAACATCTGTCGCGGAATAATCTCCTTCATCTTCGAAGTCAAATCACGGCCGCGGCCCTGTGCATGATCCCGGTGTACGATCAGCGACAGGGCATCCACCTGCTCACCGTTAATCAGGATATCCAGCTTCACCAGGGGCGATGCCTGAAAGTGAGTGAATTCGTACTCGAATGAGGCATAACCACGGCTCACCGACTTGAGGCGGTCGAAGAAATCGAGCACCACCTCATTCATCGGCAGTTGATAGCTCAACTGCACCTGTCCCGCCAGGTATTGCATGTTCTTCTGCACGCCACGCCTCTCGATACAGAGGGTGATCACATTGCCCAGGTAGTCCTGCGGAACCAGAATCGTCGCAACGATGATCGGTTCGCGCACCTCCTCGATCTTGCCGGGATCGGGCAGCGCCGAGGGATTCTCGATATGGATCAGTGCCCCATCGTTCTTCAACACCTCATAGACAACCGAGGGGGCTGTGGTAATCAGATCGAGGTCGTACTCACGCTCCAGACGCTCCTGCACGATCTCCATGTGCAACATACCGAGAAAACCGCAGCGAAAGCCGAATCCCAGGGCCAGGGACGTCTCGGGTTCATAATGCAGGGCGGCATCGTTGAGACGCAGCTTCTGCAATGCATCCCGTAAATCCTCGTAATCGTCGGAGTTGACGGGGTAGAGTCCGGAAAAGACCCGGGGGCGCATCTCTTCGAAACCCGGCAGCGGCTCAGATGCCTGACGGTTTTCCAGAGTGATGGTATCGCCCACCGGCGCCCCGTCGATCTCCTTGATGCCGGCAATCACATAACCGACCTCGCCTGATCCCAATTTCGGCTTGTCCATCTGTTTGGGAGTAAACACCCCCACCTTCTCCACCTGGAACACCCGCCCGCTGGACATGATCCGCATCTTATCCTTAAGTCTTATGACGCCGTTCATAACCCGGATCAATGAGATGACCCCCACATAGGGATCGAACCAGGAATCGATAATCAACGCCTGCAGCGGGGCATCACCATCACCGCTGGGCGGTGGTATGGTGGCCACCAGTTGCTCCAGCAACTCATCAATGCCTAACCCTGTCTTGGCGCTTACGCGAATGGCATGCCCGGCATCGATACCGATGATCTCCTCGATTTCATTGATCACCCGATCCGGTTCGGCAGAGGGTAGATCGATCTTATTCAGCACCGGCAGGACTTCCAGGCCCTGTTCGATGGCAGTGTAACAGTTGGCGACACTCTGCGCCTCCACCCCCTGGGCGGCGTCCACGATCAGCAGCGCCCCTTCGCAGGCGGAGAGGGAGCGGGAAACCTCATAAGAGAAATCCACATGGCCGGGGGTATCGATAAAATTGAGTTGGTAGGTCTCTCCATCCTCGGCGTGGTAATCGAGGGTCACGCTCTGCGCCTTGATGGTGATGCCCCGTTCGCGCTCCAATTCCATGGAGTCGCAGACCTGCTCGGCCATCTCTCGCTCGCTAAGACCGCCACAGCGCTGAATAAACCGATCCGCAATGGTCGATTTACCATGATCGATATGGGCAATGATCGAGAAGTTGCGGATATGTCGCAAGTCAGCCATAGGGCTAGTGTACCTACCAATAAAATGAGAAACGCCCCGTTTCGGGGCGTTTCAACCGTCGCCGGGTTGATAATACCAAATCACGCGCCTTGCAAATAGCTCAGCAGCGTCGCCTGATCGAGAAAATGCTCACTCAGGCAACGACCCTGGGCATTCTCGAGGACCGGCACCCGGGTATGGTACTTTTCGCGTATCTCAGGCCTTCGGTCAATATCGACCTCAACCAGGTCAAACACCCACTCCGCACGCAAACGCGCCAGATCCTCCAGCATGTCTTCGCAGAGATGGCAGTCCCGGCGATAGTAGAAGTGCAGGCAACTCACGCTTCAGGCACTCTCAAGGCGAGGAAGATCGGTCCCGTGTTACGATGCACCAGCAGGGCTACGGTCTTGTCAGCCGGCAACTCCTTGACCAGCCGATTGAAGTGCTCTACGCCCTCGACTTCACGGTTGTTCATCATGGTAATGATGTCGCCCTGTTGAATTCCAGCCTCCCTGGCCGCCTGTCCCGTGGCGGATTCAACCAACACGCCTCGGCGCGAAGGCAGTTTCAACTGCCGGCGTAATGGCTCGCTGACCGAAGAGACCATCAGGCCAAGGCGGTTTTCCGATACCTTCGGCGCCCGATTCCCGGCAAGCTCCAGGGTATCATCCGACGGCAGTTCGCCGATATTCACCTTCACCTGCTTGGTCTTGCCGTTACGCAGGATCTTCAATTCAGCCGGTTTGTCCACATTGCTGCCGCCCACCAACGGAGGCAGTTCGGAGGAGGTCGCTATCTTCGTCCCATTGAACACCAGAATCACATCGCCCACCCGCAGGCCGGCCTTCTCCGACGGACTGTCAGGCAATACACGGGCGATCAGCGCCCCTCTCGGGTGATCCATGTTGAAACTGTCGGCCAGGTCATTGGTCACGTCCTGAATCAGCACCCCCAACCAGCCGCGTGTGACGCGCCCGCGAGTCTTGAGCTGCTCAGCGACATTAATCGCCACCTCGATGGGGATGGCGAAGGAGAGCCCCATGAAGCCGCCCGAACGACTGTAGATCTGGGAATTGATTCCAACCACCTTACCGTCAAGATTGAACAGAGGACCGCCGGAGTTACCGGGATTGATCGCTACATCGGTCTGAATGAAGGGAACATAGTTCTCGCTCGGCAGATTCCGGCCTTTTGCACTGACGATACCCGCAGTGACTGAGTGGTCGAAACCAAACGGGGAGCCGATGGCCAATACCCATTCCCCAACCTTGAGCCGCTCAGAATCGCCGATCTCAACCACGGGCAGATCATCGGCATCGATTTTGATCAGGGCGATATCGCTACGCTCGTCCTTGCCGATCACTTCGGCAACGAATTCCCTGCGGTCATTCATGCGCACCAGGATTTGATCCGCTTCCTCCACGACATGGTTGTTGGTGAGGATATAGCCATCCTCGGAGAGGATGAACCCTGATCCCAAAGAGCGCTTTTCCGACCCCTCCTCGGGCAATTGGAAACCATGATTGCCAAAAAACTTTCTCATTAAGTCACCCAGCGGGCTGCCTTCGGGAAAATCTTGCAGATCGGGGATATTGAATGGCTGTCTATGCCGGCGAATCAACTGCTGTTTGGTGCTGATATTGACCACTGACGGGGCATTCCGCTCAGCCAGATCGGTAAAATCAGGTAGCCCGCGCGCTTGCAGAGGCAACATGAACAAGAGCCCCAGTGTCGTTGCTGCGAAGATTCGTATGGGGAATTTAATGTCTCTCATGAAACAGCTCCTGGAGGATACTATTGGATCTAGTGTGGTGTAACATATAAACTGCACTGATCAGCGAGACGCTAAGCCGTCAGCTGCTAGGCGAGTTGCACCGAGGTAGTGCCTGCCTGGCGTAGAATGACGACTTGATAGCCCGGATCACCGCCCTTCCGACCAGTGAGCCGCCTAAGCGGAAGAAGCCCGGCAATCAGCCCCAATAGACCGCCGACGACCAGTGAGAGTTCCCCACCATGCCAAGCAAAATGAGCAGTCAGGCCCTGCATCAGGATCGCCGCCGCGATCATACAGACGAGCGGAAGGAGATAGGCCAGCACAGAGACTTTGAGAAGCGTCTGCTCCCGTAACCCGATGATGACCCGCTCCCCCGGTTTTGCCTGTATAGGATTGAGCACCGTCAGTTGGTTGTGACGACGTTTAAAAAGTCCCGCGAGCAGTGTAGTACTGCAACCGCCGGCACTCCGGCATGAGCCGCAAGCGGCGCGTTGCTCCGTTACGACGACGGCATATTGTTCATCCAGGCTGACAACGGTGGCGGGCTCCTCAATCATTTGCGGATTTGGGTTGCATGCCCTGAACCACGCCGAGAATCGTCACCGCAGGCACTTCGCCGACCGCCGTCACCTGATAGCCATGGACCTGCCCACCCCAGGCGTTAATAGCGCCCAACCGGGAGACGCCTCTAAACGCCTCCTCCCTCGTTTCAGCCTCGACAAAGACGGAGAGCGAACCCAAACCGTCGCTGAAAACGTACTGCTCAATGGGCGCTTTACCCGCAGGATCGTGCAGTTGATGCTGCATACTCAGTCTGAAACCGTTCGGCAGGCGCAGAAAATCCCATTTGCCGGATAGTTCCCGGGACATTTCCATCGCCTTTTCGGCATGATTTTTCAACTTGTAGGTAAAGAGCGACTCTCTGTGGTGCAGCTCGCTGATTTCGGCGACACCGATTTGCAGATCGGTAAACATCGTCTGTTCGATCGGTTTACCTCGTTCGTTCAACAGATCGGTCTTCAGCGGCAAGCCGCTGTCGTTGTCGAGAAAAAAACGGTAGCCGTAGCGCAGACGATCTTTAGGCAGGATCACCACCACATGGGTCTGCCGATCGGCAATGCGGGTTTTGCCGGTATTTTGGAAACCGTAGTGATCCTCCAGCCGGGCCAGATCCTGGGGTAGAAGATGCAAGAACTTCTTGCCGGGGGAACGCTTGTCCACGGAAACTTCATGGGACTCCGGCAAAACGCAGGTAACCGATTCCTCATCGCGTATCACTTCCCGAGGCGCGCCGTTAAGCGACATCAGGCTCTCTCTCACACGATCCCCTTCGACTGCGTGAACGATTTTCATGGATTCAAGCTGATTATCGTGCAAGTAAATAAAGGTGCCCTGATAACTCAACTTCTGCACTGCCTCCATCATCTTCTCCAACCAGTCCCGCGGAGAAGGACCGTCACTGCCGATGGCCGGCCGGCAGAGCGCCATGAAGACACAGAGACCCAGGGTGACTTGATTGAGAATTCTTTTAACCGGCGTTGGACTCATCCCGTTTGCTCTTTCTCTCTGTGCCGGTTATTGCTTGTTTTCGTCATAACTGACGAAGGTGGCATACGGCATGATACCCTTGATATTGCTTGTGGGAGAGAGTTCTTGATGATTCACCAGATAGGCATTGAGTCGCGATTCGACCTTGGGTTTCTTGAGCAGTTCCCAGCGGGTTCCGTCTTCGGCCACATAGAGGGTCTTGGTCTCAGGAAGTCGGTTGGTCGCCACTGTTTGTTGCGGCGCCTCGGAACCTTCCGGGTTGATCATCTGCGGCGCCAGCACCACCGCCACCGCAGCCACGGAAGCCGCCACCGCCAGTCCGGTGAGTGTCCGTTTCCTCGGCTGTGCCGAACGTCTCAGCGCGGCCGGCGCCAGCACCACCGGCTCATCTTCCAAGCGGCCGCTGATGGCGCGGGCCATGCCGGCGTGGTGAAGCGGACCGAGTTCGCTGCGCATCGCATCACCGATCAGGTGGTAATACGACCAAATATCCCGGCTTGACGGGTTTTGTTTCAGCTTGTTGATTTCATCCGAAATTTCGCTTTCCGGTAATTCATCGTCCACCAGTGCGGACAGCCTTTCAAACGCTTGCTCAGTCATTTTCATAGACCTGACATTAAGGTTTTAACAACGGGCGGAGTTTTTTATCAATCGCTTCGCGCGCCCGGAATATACGCGAACGCACAGTGCCCACGGGGCAGGACATGGCATTGGCGATCTCTTCGTAGCTCATACCTTCAAGCTCCCTCAACACAATGGCGGTACGGAGGTCCTCAGGCAGATCGTCGATGGCCTTCTGTACAGTCGATGCAATCTCTTCGGTCAATACATGATTCTCAGGTGTGCCTGTCTCCTTTAGACGGGCGCCCACATCCATTTGTTCAGCCATTTCGGCTTCCACATCATCGGAGGGGGGGCGACGCCCCTGAGCCACAAGGTAATTTTTCGCCGTGTTGATGGCAATGCGATAGAGCCAAGTATAAAACGCACTATCGCCACGGAACTTGGGGATGGCCCGATAGGCCTTGATGAAGGCCTCCTGGGTCACATCCAACACCTCGTGAGGATCCCGGATATAGCGGGAGATCAGATTGGTGATTTTCTGCTGGTATTTGAGCACCAGCAGGTCAAACGCCTTTTTGTCACCCTGTTGAACCCGTGCTACGAGTTCCTGATCAATTAACCGCTCGCCCATCCAGGCCGTTACCTCCTCGCGACCGACACATCCTGCGCACAGTCCCATTGACACTCTATTGTTGGATAAGTTCTCGCAACTCTCGCTTCCATTGATCCAGGGCAATGTTTCATACTGAAATTCCACTGAACAGCAATTTAAACCAGGATGCGCTTCATCTGGATGCGCATTATCACTGTTACGACCTTGCCCCGCAAATTATTAACCCGGCGACCTGATAGGCGTGCTACAGTGGCGTTTTGACGCCTTATTGTAGGCAGGTACATATCGGCTGAATGCAACATAATTAGGTCGCCGGGTTAATATGACAACAGACCACCTCCACGACATCCTCATCATCGGCAGCGGCGCTGCCGGTTTGAGCCTGGCCCTGCACCTGGATGTGCGGCTGAAAATCGCGGTGATCTCCAAGCGGGAGTTGGAAGAGACCAATACATACTACGCCCAGGGAGGCATATCGGTGGTCCTGGACGAGGAAGACAGTATCGCCTCCCATGTCAAGGATACCCTTGTTGCAGGCGCCGGTCTGTGTGATGAAGAGACGGTTCAACTGGTGGTGGAAAACGGCCCGATGAATATCGACTGGCTGCTTAAGGGCGGGGTCAATTTCACCAAAGACGACGCCTCATCCTCCAGCGGCGGCTATCATCTGACCCGGGAAGGCGGACACTCCCATCGCCGGGTGATCCACGCAGCGGACGCCACCGGAAAAGAGGTGGAGAGCACCTTGCAGGCACAAGTCATGGCGCGCCCGAATATCGAGGTCTTCGAACACCACATCGCCATTGACCTGATCACCAGCAACCGTTGCCGAAACAAGCAACAGAAACACTGCTACGGCGCCTACATCCTCGACCATGAGAGCAATCAAGTGGAGACCTTTCGCGCCCGCTTCGTGGTCCTGGCAACCGGTGGCGCAAGCAAGGTTTATCAGTACACCAGCAATCCGGTTGTCTCCACCGGAGACGGTATCGCCATGGCCTGGCGGGCGGGGTGCCGGGTCGCCAACATGGAATTCATCCAGTTCCATCCTACCTGCCTCTACCACCCGGAGGCCAAGAGTTTCCTCATCTCCGAAGCGGTCAGAGGGGAAGGCGGACAATTGAAACTGCCCGACGGCAGCCGTTTCATGCATCGCTTCGACGAACGTCTGGAGCTGGCGCCCCGGGATATCGTCGCCCGCGCCATCGACCATGAAATGAAGCGTCTCGGCGCCGACTGTATCTATCTGGATATCAGTCATAAACCGGCCGAGTTCACCCAGGAGCACTTTCCCACCATCTATCACCGCTGTCTCGGCTTCGGCATCGACATCACTCAACAGCCGATTCCGGTCGTGCCGGCCGCTCATTACACTTGTGGCGGGGTGATGGCGGACCACCGCGCACGCACCGACATTAACAGTCTCTACGTGATCGGCGAGAGCGCCTATACCGGTCTGCACGGCGCCAACCGTATGGCCAGCAACTCCTTGCTGGAGTGCCTGGTGTTCGCCAATCTCGCGGCCAAAGACATCCATGCCTTGGAAGCGGAAACCCCCGAGCCGCCATGCCTTGCCCCTTGGGACGAGAGCCGGGTCACCGAACCTGATGAAGAGGTGGTGGTTTCCCACAACTGGGATGAACTGCGCCATTTCATGTGGGACTATGTGGGGATCGTGCGCAGCAACAAGCGTCTGGTGCGGGCACGCCGCCGGGTCGACCTGCTGCAGCGCGAAATCGTCGAGTACTACAGTAATTTCCGCGTCAGTATGGATCTGCTCGAACTGCGTAATCTGGTCGATGTGGCCGATATGATCATCCGTTCGGCCCAGTGCCGGCGGGAGAGCCGCGGCTTGCATTTCACCATCGATTTTCCCTATCCGGATGACCGGGTGCAGAAAAAACCCACGGTGTTGATACCTGAGAGTTACTGTCCCTTCTGATTGAATCCGCCGAATTTCAACAGGATTCTCAATCTGCGTACCTGCTCGTTCGGCAATGCATCCCCGAACAGCACCATGGTCAGCCTGCGCGGCCCTTGCCCGGAATCGAATCGCAAAAGAATAAGCCAGGGGGTGACGAGGCTGTCCGGCCTGATCTTTGCGACCAGGCGTCGCCCGTCCCCCAGGGTTAATCTTGACCTGCCGCTACTCACTATCCTTGCCTCGATCACCCGTCGGCTATTTACGCCCTTCCCGCATCGAAGCCGCCAGAAAGCGTATAGCGCCAACAGTGACAACAACAGCAGTTTATCCGGCAGCGCCAAGGGCGCAAAAACGGTGACCGATAACGCCAGGGCATGGGTCGCCAAATGCCAAAGGAGAAGTTGGCGTGAAGGGACCGGTATCAACCTCACGGCAGGCATTTTCTTTTGCATCCTCGCCGCCTCCCTGCGGCTTTATCAAGGCGTAGATATTAACCTGGCGACATATTAGGCCATCGGATTAATAACTAAAGTTTCACGCTTTTTCTTAATGCGACCATGCGTAGTAGTACAGTGATCAATGAATTTTGCGTTGGTTTGCCCGGTTTAGGGCAAACACTAACAAAATCATCATCAAGAGCGGCTTGAGTGATGAGTTTTCTCACATCGGAAAACGCAAAGTGCTTTCGATTATTGATAGCGTAACAACGCCTTGGCGTATGATCAAGACGATCAGCGTATATCCATGTGATCGTCGGTGCCATCATGTAGAAATTGAGGTGATTGGTAACGGAATGAGGATTCCTGGTTTGGCTTTTTGCACTACCGATATCCTGCTTGATGAGGTGGCCTACAGTTTCTCTGTCTACATTTAATCATCAACGTTACCGTTAACAACTCAAGACTCGATAATCGATGCGCTGAGTCGGCGCTTTCGATGCGGCACTTTCAGCCGCTAGTTACTTTGCGCTTCGTGGCGTAACCTTAATTTGATTCGTTCACGCGAACTCCAGCGCTTGGTATTCATTGAGATCCACCACCTTCTTGGCTTGCCACAGGTCGTAATTGTCCTGCATCAGCATCCAGCTTTCAGGGGATCGCCCCAGCACCTTGGAGAGCTTGAGCGCCATTTCAGAGGACACGCCGGTTTTCTCGTTGACCAGTCGGCTCACCAGTCCGGTGCTGACCTTCAACTGCCGGGCCAGTTCGTTCGAGCCAATGTTATTGGGTTCCAGGTACACCCGCTTGATGAAGGCCCCTGGGTGCATCGGGTTATGCTGTTCAATACTCATCAGTGATAGTCCTCATAATTCACAACATAGGCGTGGCCATCCACAAACTCGAACACGATCCGCCAGTTACCGCTAACAGTGATTGACCACTGCCTCGCTCGGTCGCCTTTAAGGGCGTGTAAGCGCCAGCCGGGAATGTCCATATCCTCAACGCTAAACGCTGTGTGCAAAGCTTGTAGCCGCTCTTCCAGGCGGGCCTCGTGGTCGTGTTGAATCCCCGCCGTACTGCCCTTGGTGAAGAATTTTTCAAGCCCTTTATGCTTGAAGCTTATGATCATAATAGCTCGACGTTTACCGTTGTGCAACAGTAATATTATTGTTTTCCCCAGCTCTTATTGGCCTGGTTCCAATAGCTCATTTGTAAATCGTGTGCCTCCTGCCCTACCACCTGTAAATAAATGGCGGTGGTTTCCGGGCGCTCATGCCCCATCAGTTTTTGCAGGGTGTAAATGTCGCGCCCACCCAAGGCCATTGCCACGCCAAAGCCGTGGCGGAAGCCTTTGGGGCTGGCTTGCGGTCCCTCGATGCCTGCGGCATCGAGCACCCGCTTGACCACACGCCAGCCGGTGGCGCGAGACATGGGACGCTTAGGGTCATTCTGGTTGGGCCAGAGGGGTAATGCGAGTGACGCGCAGCGGCGCCGGTGCTTGCCGCGCAAGTCAAACAGCAAATCCAGGGCGTCTATCAGTTCCGCCGGTACTGGGATTTGCCGGTAGACCGGGGCCTTAACTTGGCCTTGTTTGGTCAACTTATTTTTCTTGATGGTGCGCAGGGTAATCGAGCAGCGATCAAAGTTGATCCGGTCGCCGGTCAGCTCCAGGGCTTCGGTGATCCGGGCACCCGTCCAGTGCAGCACCTGGCAAAACAGCCGGTGCCCACGGCTGGGTTGTTCGTTGGCGGCGTTCAAGAACAGCTCCCGTTCCCTGGCATCCATATAGAGGCGCTGGCCGCTGGCGGGGTCGAACAGGCGCATTTCGCTGGCAAATTCGGTCATAGTTTCCATGAAACACTTTTTAATAGTGTTTCACTATACCGGCTATAACCAGGCGATTCTAGGTATTTGCGGGTCTGATCGGGGCGATTGAGGCATGGTTCTGCAACACAATGGGTAGATGCTGTTTCAGGAAAACGGGAAAGGCATCGAACGGCATTGGCCGACCGAACAGGTAACCCTGGGCAAAGTCGCAACCGCCGTCACGCAAAAACTGCCACTGCTGGACTGTCTCAACCCCTTCCGCCACCACCTTGATGCCGAGATGGTGGGCCATGGCGATGATCGCCTCGCAAAGGGCCGCATTCTCCGGGTCATCGGTCACGTCGCAGACAAAGGAGCGGTCGATCTTGATGCTGTCCACCGGAAAACGCTTTAGGTAACTGAGTGAGGAGTAGCCTGTGCCGAAATCGTCGATAGCGACGCGTATGCCCTGCTCTCGCAACCGATCCAAGCGCTTGCCCGGCTCCCCCTGCTCGTCCATAAACACACTCTCGGTGATCTCGAGAAAGAGACGGGATCTCAAGTGGATCTGGCTCTGTAGCAACGCCAGCATTTTGTCGGTGAATCCCTTCATACGGAACTGGAGTGTGGAGACGTTTACCGAGAGGCTGTTAAGCGTCAAGCCGGCTTGATCCCATTTCGCCAGGTCGGCCGCCGCCCGCTGCAGCACCCATTCCCCCAGCGGGGGGATCAAGCCACACTCCTCGGCCAGAGGGATGAACTCGTCCGGTCCCACCATGCCCCGTTCCGGAGAGTCCCAGCGGATCAGGGCTTCCGCCCCGACCAGGCTGCCGCCGGAGACATTGAGGATGGGCTGGTAGTGAAGTTCAAACTCCTCCCGTTTCAGGGCTCGGCGCAATGCCGACTCCAGGGAGAGCCGCCCCTCCGCCGCCTTGTTCATCTCCCAGGTGAAATATCGATAGATATTGCGTCCCTCCGCCTTGGCGCGATACATGGCGGTATCGGCATTTTGCAATAACATGCCGGGGTCTTTGCCATCCTGAGGAAAGATAGTGATGCCGATGCTGGCGGAGAGATGGACCTCCTGTCCGTCCAGTTCGAAGGGGTGCGACAAGGTCGCAAGTATATTGCCGGCAACCAGGGTAGTGGAGATTCCCTCAACAATATCGGGCAGGATCACGGTGAACTCGTCGCCACCCAAACGGGAGACCGTATCCATCTCCCGTACACAAGCCTTAAGGCGCCGCCCCGCCTCCTGCAACAGGCGATCACCGATGACATGTCCCAAGGTGTCATTGACATCCTTAAACCGGTCCAGGTCGATAAACAGCAACGCCAATTGATGCTCCTGTCGATAGGCATAGGCCAGGGCGCGATCCAACCGGTCCATGAAAAGATTTCGGTTGGAGAGTCCGGTCAATGCATCAAAGTTTGCCTGATGCCAGATCCGCTCCTCGTATTCTCTACGTTCAAGGATACGCTGTTTACCGCGCTTGCCGCCGAGCCAGATGCCTCCGATACCCACCCCCCAGACCATGCTCAGGCCGACCCAAAGATTCTGTTTTCGCTTGGCGCCGGCAGCCAGGTAACCGCTCAGCGGCACAGAGACGCCGACACCACCCGGGATATCCCCCACCTTGTGCCCCTGGTGAAAATGGCACTTGAGGCACCCCTCCTGGGTCGGCATGGGACGCATCAGGCGTAAAAAAGCGTGGCCGTCGATCTTAGCCACTTCGAACCGTTCCTTCTCGCCCTTTGCGAATGCCGTAAGCGCCTCCCTCTCCCAATCATCAGGCGCATTGTCGGGATTGAGGGGGTTCAGACTGGTGATCCTGCCCTTTACCCCGTAGAGTTCGTTATAGTCATCCATCATCTGCCGCAGCATGTAGGCTGGATTCATCAGGGTCAGCCGGCGACCGGAGGGCGTCACCAGATCGCGCTCGGGGATATGGCTCAGATAGGGGCTTGGCGATGTGCGTTCGCTGATCGGCACATAGATGCCTCCGTGTGTCGTGGCCCATACCCGAAAGGCCTGATCCTTGTTGACGTTGGCTATCGCCTCCTGGCGAGCCAACCCCAACATCTCGCTGTCCACGCTTCTCTGGGTCCATAGCAGTATCGATGCCACCAGCAGGGTCCACACAGTGGCGGCCAGCCAGAGTTGGATATGCAATCGTCTCTCATCATGCCCGGTTTTGCGGGGTAGAGCATTCACTGCGCCCGTGGCTGCCACGGGTCTTAGTGGCGAGAGATGATGGATCGACCGGGTCAGACGAGTGAGCACTGGCTGGACGCTCGACGTCGTGCCGCGACTTTCCAATGGACCTTCACTGGCCATGATGAGTCCCTCCGGCATCCTGTTTGCCCTGAGTTACCACGCCGTTTCGTCAAAAACCGTTTGTTGGGACACCCACCCGCAACCTGCCCAGCGGAGACTGCCAAGCAATCGGTATCGATTCAGTATATACGATACTCAGCATTCAATGGTCACTTTCGCACCAATGCTGTTGACATGAGCGATGGGTATTTCGTCCGCCTCTAAGGAAAACTCAAACCGCTCGCCGACCAGCAGCAGGTACTTTCATACAGTCGATCGCCATGACATGTCAGTTAAGAGGCATTTCCTTCCTCCGCTCTCTTAAAGCCGGTTTGGTTTGTTATATCCGTACGGGACGGCCTATGTTGCCGGCTGAATATGAGTCCGCTTTGAATCCGGTTTAACCTAGAATCCTCAGTTGAACGCTGCTCACCCGCCAGGTGAGTATTCCCAATACGGAGAAAACCCATGTTTTCAAGATAATGAGTCGTGTGCATAGTGGTCAACTGAGGATTCTAGGTTTAAGCTCACGAGCTATTCACCCTACAATGCTGAGTTGCAGTAGTGAATAATAATGCTCGCATCTTTAACCTGGACCCACCCGTTCGGGTTCGGATTTCCTATAACGAGGTAGACTAACCATGGCCGGAAACGTGGTCGAAACCATTCTTGAAAACAGTTGTGATGCGATTCTCATATCATCCGTGCGTGTCACCCCGACATCGGCGGACGAAGTGCGTCACCTGGTTCTGCAGATCGACGAACCGGCGTTCCGGTTCGCCACCGGGCAAACCATCGGGGTGCTGGTGCCGGGCCCCCATGAATTCGGCAACGAATACCACCACCGACGCTACTCCATCGCCAATCCGACCCAGCTCGGCAATGCTCAGAATATCGAACTCGAGTTATTGGTGAGGCGCTGTTTCTATCTGGATGAGGTCTCCGGCGAAAGATACCCCGGCATCGCCTCAAACTACCTCTGCAACGCCAAACCAGGCGACAAGATCAAGATCACCGGGCCGTACCGCAGTCCCTTCAAGGTTCCCGCCGATGAACAGAGCAATCTGCTGATGATCGGCACCGGCACCGGCATAGCCCCCTTTCGCGCCTTTGTCCGCCAGATCTATGATCAGCATGGCAATTGGAAAGGCGATGTACGGCTCTTCTATGGCGACCGAGGAGGCATGAACCTGCTCTATTTGAACGAACAACAGCAGGATCTGGGGCAATACTACGATCACCAGACCTTCAAGGCCTTCAGCGTACTGAGCGAGAGGCCGCTCTCAACGGCGGAAGAGGGCTTGCAGGATAACCTCGCTACCAACACCGAAGAATGCAGCCGACTCATGCGCCAACCCGATACCTATGTCTACGTAGCCGGTCAGGAGAAGGCGGCCGTGGTGTTGGACAACGTTATGGCGGAGGCGTTTGGTTCTTCCGATGCTTGGAAAGCACAGAAGCTCGTCCTGATCGATCAGGGTCACTGGGCGGAACTGCTCTATCACTGAGAGGAAGAGAGCGGCAACAAGAATCTATATACACTTCAGTAACCGCCAGTTCTCACGCGAGAGCCGATACAGACAATGGACTCGGAGCGGATGGCCCTCAGCAATAGCGGGATGCTCAAAAACGGTCGACGTGTCGCGCATCCCCAACCGCTCCATTACCCGACGCGACCTGCTGTTAGAGAATACAGTGAAGGAGACGATCTCAGGCAAATCAAGTTCCTCGAAACCAACCTGAAGCGCTCCTTTCGCTGCCTCAGTCGCCAATCCCCTACCCCAATAGTCACCAGCAAGCCGCCAACCTATTTCAACGCAAGGCGAGAATGGCAGGACATCGGAGGGGATATGCAGACCGACAAATCCGATAAATGCATGCGTATCCCGTGTTTCCACTGCCCAAAAACCCCAACCACGTTCGGTAATCAGCGACCGGCAGCGATCAGCCAGGGTATCACTCGCTGCCCGGTCCAGGGGGCTGGAAAAATAGGCCATGACTTTCGCATCCGCGTTCAGCCTGGAAAACGGTTCGCGATCAGCCAAACACCATTGGCGCAGTTGTAAGCGATCAGTATTGAATTCGATCAGTTTAGGCATTGTCGATGTCAAGAAGACAATATCGCACCCGACATGTGAATTGCATATTGTCAATAAATAGCAACATCCCCATCATTCATAGTCAAATGAATCGTGTGTATGCCCGTGGACCCAGAGTGCAACCCGGATCTTAACGCGTCCAGCTTGCCCGCACCTGCCCCGACTCATCGGGATAGTGAATGAGAAGCTCACCATGATAGGCGCTCCTGACCGCCTCTCCAACACCTTTCGGCAGGTGGAACTCGGTGAAAGTGATCTCCATATCACCGGACTCCAAGATTTGGGTATCGATGATCCTTTGCAGAGGGTGTTGAGTCCGTTGTTTCTCCACATGATGGTGAATCAGCCCCATGATCTCCTTCTTGTGGGCATTGAAAAAATCGCCCCTGAGGATCAGGTAACCTGCCGGCACTCTGTCATGGATTCGCCGGCAGGCGGGGCAGCGGGTCTCTTTGGCCTCTTCAGGCAGGGTTTCCCGCCACTGCCAACGTCCGCCGGTAAAGACTGCGCCGCAGACCTGACAGAGCGTGGGGTCGGGCGGTTTACGCTCACTCCGGTATGCGTCCGGACTCCGCGCCTTGAGCAGTCTGTCCCTCCTTTTGAGTGATGCGTGGGTTGGGTGCTGTGACATCATGGCGACCTCCTGGCGAGATGGCGTAAATGATCGCTTTTTTATGCTTGTTCTACTTTAATTGTAGCCTGTGGTCAGTGGTAACCAATGGAAACCGAGCTTTCTGTTAGGGTCTGGCTAACGCTGCCCATTACCCATAAGTCTGAAATATGGGAACAGACATGACATAGCCTGTTGTTTTCGTTAGTTTCATATTTTTGTTGGCTGTTAGGGGCATGGTTTGTAACTCGTTGTTTTTAAAGGGTGGAAATATTTGTGGGTAATGGGCAGGGCTAACGGCAAGGCGACACATCCCCCCACATGCGCAGCAAGTTGGCATAGGTCATCCCCGACCGGTAGCGGGCGAAAACGGGATCGGCCATGCGATAGGGCAAAACGGCCTAGCGAAAAGTGGAGTTATGTGCCATCGCGCTGGTGAGTATTCGGATCAACAGCTCCATCCTCCTCGGCTCACCCTTTAGCTCCTGGTTACTTTTTACCCGCTGCGTCGCCTTGCCTACCGTCAGCTTGCCGTCGATGAATTCCGCTTGCGACAACAACGGCGAACCGGAAGAGACCCGATTCGAGCTGAATCCGTAAGGGCCTCGGAAAAAAGATTTAATCTATCAGTAGTTTAGTATCAGGATGGAGCGGTCAACTGCGGTTTTTAGAATTAAGCAGGGTAATCAGCATACCGGATCAGCTCCCGCAGCAGAACTGTCGCAAAGCAACCGGCGGGTAGAAAGAATTCCAACACCAGGTCTCGTCCATCGACAAAATGCCATTGCAGACTGTCCAGGCGCACTCGCAAGGATCTACGCTCCTGCGCCAGTCCGACATGCTCCAGCCCGTCACGCCAATCAGCGAAAGGTTGCAGCACCCTGGACTCCAAGGCTTGCGTCTCCTCGCTGACCGGCGAGCGGCCACGCCCCCATAGCGGCCCGCTAGGGTGAATATCCTGCTGTCGGCAGCGCTCTGTCAGATGTCGATCCTCAGGATCACCGGCAAACCCGCAACGACTGCCATCCAGCATAAAATAGTCTCCCTGCAAGGGGACATCCCAGGCCCCGATGCGGATCCTTTCCGCCAATACCTGGTTGAACAACTGAGACCGTACAGCGGAAATCAACAGCCCGCGCAACTGTCGGTCGATGCGGTGCCGGTGAGCTGAAAACACCCGGTCCGCCTGGGTGAGGTTGCTGTAATCCAGACCAAAGCGCTGTTCACCAAAATAATTGGGCATACCTGTCTCGCGCAGCCGTTGCAGACGCTTCTCCATTCGTTCGGGATCCGCCTTCAATTGCCTGAGACGCAACCGGAAACGGTTACCCTGCAAGCTGCCCCGGCGCAGTTTCCTTCGATGCCGATACACCGCCAATATCTGGATCAGTTGCGGATCCAGGGAGCGCCAATCCGGCTCAGGTTTGTCGACCATACGCAGTGAATACCACTGGGTGGTGACGGCATGCCGGTCCTTCAGGCCCGCATAGCTGACATCCCTGTCGGGAATCCCGGCGAGTTTTGCCAATTGTCCGGCAAGCCAGTGGGTGTTGGTATGCCGTTTTCTGACGTGTAATAACAGATGCTCCCCCTCTCCATCGGGGTCGAAACCCAGCTCTTCATCGACTTGGAAATCGTCTGCTGTGTGCCGAATCACGGCCTCGCCCACCGCGTCGCCCATGGCATTGGGCATCTCCTCCAGGGGTAACCATGCATATTCACTCAACGGGACGTTCCTCCAACAGCACCACGGCAAACGCGCCGACACCCTCGCCCCTGCCTGTGAATCCCATCCCTTCGGTGGTCGTGGCCTTGATATTTACCCGCTGCGGATCGACCCGCAGATCGCCTGCCAGACACAGCCGCATCGCCTCGATATGGGCCAGTTTAGGCGCTTGGGCGACAATGGTGAGATCGGCGTTGACCAATCCCCAACCCGCCGAAGCAAGACGTTCGATCACCTGACGCAACAGTATCCTGCTGTCGATCCCGGCATATGCCGGATCGCTGTCGGGAAAATGCCTTCCGATATCCCCCCATCCGGCGGCCCCTAGCAACGCATCGCAGAGGGCGTGGATCAACACATCCCCGTCAGAGTGGGCCTGCAAACCCTGACCATGGGGGATCTCGACACCTCCTAGAACCAACCGCAGGCCGGGTTCAAAACGATGGGCGTCAAAGCCCTGTCCGATACGCATTTCAGTCATCATGAATTCTCGATCTTACTTAAAGAGTCAGCACTTCGGGTCGATAATTGTACCTGAGGGGAGTTTGGGGCATTGTACGTGAACGCATTGTCAAAAGCCGCCTGTCGAGAATGACCGACACCACCTGAGCACCAGCCGATATGATTCAACGAGTAACCACCGTCAACGCCAATAGCGCCAAAAGGTTTCTCATCCTGAGGGATCTCCCGAAACGGGTGCTGAACTATGCGCTGACGGAAACCCGTATCGAACATCAGCATGCCGGCGCAGAGATCGCTGCCATCGGAAAGAGCGGCGACCAGGTCTACTACTTATTGGAAGGAGAGGTATCGATCACCGATCGGGAGGGCAAGCAGATCCGCTGCCAGGCGGAACAGACGTGCAGTCTCTCGCCTCTCACGGAAAAATTCCCCAGCGAAACCGCTATCCGCGCCATCACTGCCGTAGATCTGCTGTGCATTCCCCGTGAACTCCACGAAGCCATCCTGCGCCTGCCGCCGGTGGCCGACAAACGCTCCAGCCAACCGATCGAACTGATGGACAGCAACGGACCGGAGGCCGCGCTCTACTGGGAATTTCATGAAGCGATACAAAACGGCGCCTTGGAGCTGCCCAGCATGCCGGATATCACCATGCGGATAGCCAAGGTGATCAACGATGCCAACACAGACAGCGAAGATATCGCCCGGGTGGTGCAGGCCGACCCCACCGTGGCCGCGCGCATTATCAGCGTGGTCAACAGCGCGGCCTATCGCGGTAAGCATCCCATCGACAACCTTCCCGACGCCGTCACTCGCCTGGGACGCTCCGTCACCCACAATCTGGTGATCAGTTTCGCCTTGGGAAAGCTGTTTCACAGCCGCTCCAAACCGCTCCAACAACGCATGATCAGTCTCTGGAGACACCTCAGTTATGTGGCGCCGATCTGTCATGAACTGGCTCATGTCACCCCTGGACTGACACCGGACCAGGCCTTGTTGTGCGGCCTGTTGCATGATATCGGCGCCCTTGCCATCCTGGGTGCGGCCCGCGGCAAACCAGAGTTGGCGAATGACCCTGAACTGCTGGATCAGGTACTGAATAATCTAAAGGCGGAAGTGGGTGCAATGGTACTGCGCAAATGGGAGTTCCCCAACTATTTTGTCCAGTCAGCCCTGCACGCGGAAGACTGGATGGAGGATATCAGTCACGATCCTGACTATGTGGATCTGGTGGTGGTCGCCCAACTGCACGCCTATGTCGGTACGCCGATGATGAACCGTCTGCCCCGCTTGGACCTGGTGCCCGCCTTTCACAAACTGGCATTGGGCAAGCTGACGCCACGCCACTCGATCGGCATCCTCGAAAACGCCAGGGAGCAGATTCGGGAACTGCGGGAATTGCTGGCACTCTAGTGTACTGTCTCATACTAATGCGTGATATCAGAGGCACGCCAAGGTTCCAAGACAAGGCGCGGCGCGCAGGCAACGGCAGGCCCTTGTCAAGCGGCGCAACGCAGGATTGGGGCCTTGGCGGGCCTCCCTTCGGGCGCGACGCCAGGCCATCGTCCGCGTTGTTGCGTGGCTTGGAAAGGGCGCGCCATTCCCTGCGCCACGCGCCTAGCGGCCAATGGCCTGGCGTCACGCTGATATCACGCATTAGTATGAGACAGTACACTAGTGATGATTTTGTCGTTGATACAAGTAGGTCAGGTTGACGCGGAGCGGCTACCTGATTCAAGGGGGATGTCACGTAGCTGCGCAACGTGACCTACGGGTTTCTAAACGGTCTAAACTAAAAAAACTAAACAGACACCCACTCAAAATTACCTGAGATTTGAATGGGTGATGAGCCGGCCTCCCACTCAATTGAAATTCAGCATTCACACCTCATTCCGTGTGGCCGAGATAAAAGGCCGCCAATTGCAGATCTTCCGGCCGGGTTATCTTGATATTCCCCGCCTCTCCCTCGACCAACACCGGGCGATAGCCGGCTAGTTCCATGGCGCTGGCGTCATCGGTAACCCATCTTGCCTCTCTGATCGCATCTTCCAGGGCTCTCGTCAACATCCCGAGGCGAAACATCTGCGGGGTGAATGCGCGCCACAGCCCTTCCCGCGAAACCGTCCCCTCGACACCGGCATCGGCATCGACCCGTTTCAGGGTGTCGCACACCGGGATTCCCAACAGACCACCGACCGGATGGGAGCTGAGCGTTGCCATCAACCCAGCCAGATCCGCATGGGAGAGGCAGGGTCGGGCGGCGTCATGCACCAAAACCCAGTCCTGCTCATCGGCTTGCAGGGCCAATTGTCGCAACGCATTGAGCACCGAGTGGCAACGCTCCTCACCGCCGGTCACTCGAACCACCCGAGGATCATCGGCATGGTCGCACGCCTGCCAGTAGGCATCCTCCGCAGAGAGGGCGACATAGACCGCGCATATCCCGGGATGGTCGAGGAGCCGCGCCAGGGTATGATCGATCACAGGTCGTCCGGACAACGGCAGATATTGCTTGGGAATCCGGCCGGCCATGCGTCGCCCCACGCCGGCGGCCGGCACGACGGCCCAGCACCTAGCCCGCATTTCTCACCAAGCGGACCGGAAGAACGGATAACATAATGAAATTCAACCGACTTAGTATTGAGAAATGGCGGCTAGCGCTCATCGCCGTCTCCGGCGGAGGGACCGATGACCTGGTAAAACATCTCCCCCTCCTTGATCATGCCCAATTCGCTGCGCGCCCGCTCTTCGATCGCCGCCTGTCCACTGCGTAAATCTTCGACTTCGGCTTGTAATGTGCGATTTCGCTCGCGCAACCCGACCAACTCCTCCTTGAGTTGTCTGATCTCATGCTCGAGATTGCTGACTTCGGCCAGACTCCCCTCCCCCACCCACAGGCGATACTGCAGCAACAGCAGCAACAGGATCAGTACGGCAATGACGATACGCATGGTTTCAGGTATAGGATGAACCTAACCGATTTACATCCGCTCAACCGATAGCCACCGGAAAGGCGTCCCTCCCCGCATACACCGCATCTTCACCGAGTTGATCCTCGATACGCATTAGTTGGTTGTATTTGGCGACACGATCAGAGCGGGAGAGGGAGCCGGTCTTGATCTGCCCGGTCCCGGTCGCCACCACCAGGTCGGCGATGGTGGTATCCTCGGTCTCGCCGGAGCGATGGGAGACCACCGCGCTGTAGCCTGCCGCACGCGCCATCTCAATCGCTGCCAGGGTCTCGCTGAGGGTGCCTATCTGGTTGACCTTGATGAGGATGGAGTTGGCGATTTTTTCGTCAATCCCCCGTTGCAGGATTTTGGTATTGGTGACAAACAGGTCGTCACCCACCAACTGCACCCGCTGACCGAGCTTCTCGGTCAACAGCCTCCAGCCTTCCCAGTCACTCTCGTCCATGCCGTCTTCAATGGTGACGATCGGGTACTGATCGACCCAGGCAGCGAGATAGTCGGTGAACTCGGCTGCGGTGAACTTACGCCCTTCGGAGGCGAGGTGGTAGACGCCGTCCTCAAAAAACTCAGAACTGGCCACATCCAACCCGAGATGGATATCCCTACCGGCGACGAACCCGGCCTTATCGATAGCCTCCAGGATAACCTCGATGGCCGCCTCGTTGGAGGGCAGATCGGGGGCGAAACCGCCCTCATCCCCCACTGCCGTAGCCATCCCGCGCCCTTTTAATACGCCCTGCAGGGCATGGAAGACCTCCGCCCCATAACGAACCGCCTCGCGGATCGAACCCGCCCCGATCGGCAAGATCATGAACTCCTGCAAGTCGACGCTGTTATCGGCATGGGCGCCGCCATTGATGATATTCATCATCGGCACCGGCAACCGGTAGGGGCCGGCCGCAAGCGAGCGATAGAGGGGCAGCGCCCGCTCCTGGGCCGTTGCGTGAGCGGCCGCAAGCGAGACGCCGAGCATCGCATTGGCGCCCAAATCGGCCTTGTTCTCACTCCCGTCCAGATCGAGCATGGCCTGGTCGATCCCGGACTGATCGGCAACTTCCATCCCCATTAATCCCTGTTTAATGGAGCCGTTGACATGGGAGACGGCCTGCAGGACACCCTTGCCCAAATAGCGACTCCTGTCGCCATCCCGCAACTCCAGGGCCTCACGGGAACCGGTCGAGGCACCCGAAGGCACCATCGCCCGACCAATCGCTCCATCGGCGGTGATCACATCGGCCTCGATGGTTGGATTTCCCCGTGAATCGAGGATCTCTCGTCCACGAACATCAACAATTTCAGACATTTTGTCTCCGTGTTCCTTAAGTAGTTTTTGAAAATAGTAGATAGGTGGTTAGATGAACAAACCGAGAGGAATTCACAATCCCGTCTCGGCAAAACCTCTGCGCTTGACCAAGTCATCGATCTCCATCAGGGTCTCAAGCAACTCATCCATACGCTGTAACGGCCAGGCATTGGGACCGTCGCTGAGCGCCTTATCCGGCTGCGGATGGGTCTCCATGAAAAGTCCGGACACCCCTGCGGCCACCGCCGCCCTGGCAAGAACCGGAACGAACTCCCGCTGACCGCCCGAACTCGCCCCCTGCCCGCCGGGCAGTTGCACCGAATGAGTTGCATCATAGACCACGGGGCAGCCGGTATTGCGCATCACGGCCAGGGAGCGCATGTCAGAGACCAGATTATTGTAGCCGAATGAAACACCGCGCTCACAGACCATGATCTGCCGGTTGCCCGTCGCCCTGGCCTTGTCGACCACATGGGACATATCCCAGGGCGCAAGGAATTGGCCCTTTTTGATATTCACCGGGCGCCCTGTTCGCACCACGTTCTGAATAAAATTCGTCTGCCGGCAGAGGAAAGCCGGTGTCTGCAACACGTCCGCTACCTGAGCGACCTCATCCAGCGGGGTGTCTTCATGCACATCAGTCAATACCGGCACCCCGATCTGCGACTTGACCTTCTCCAGGATCATCAGCCCCTGCTCCATGCCCGGTCCGCGAAAACTCGCTGCGGAAGAGCGGTTGGCCTTGTCGAAGGATGACTTATAGATAAACGGGATCCCGAGCGCGGATGTCAACGCCTTCAGTTCACCGGCGCTATCCAGCGCAAGCTGCTCACTCTCGATGACGCAAGGTCCGGCAATCAGGAACAGCGGGCGATCAAGCCCGATCTCGAATCCGCAAAGTTTCATGCACGGGCATCCCTATGTTGTCTCGCCGCCTCGATAAACCCGGAAAACAACGGATGGCCGTAACGTGGCGTCGAAGTGAATTCCGGGTGAAACTGACAGGCCACGAACCAGGGATGACCGGGGATCTCGACGATCTCCACCAACCGTCCGTCCACCGAACGGCCTGCGACTTTCATCCCGGCAGTGACGATGTCATCCAGATAGCCGTTGTTGAATTCATAGCGATGACGATGCCGTTCGATGATCACCTCCTTGTCATACAACCGGCGGGTCCGGCCGCCAGGCTCCAGGCGGCAGTTCTGGCCGCCAAGCCGCATGGTGCCGCCCAGGTCGGACCCTTCGCTTCGCCTCTCCAACTTGCCGTCCGCATTCATCCACTCAGTGATGAGCGCGATGACCGGATGCGGGGTGGAGCGGTCGAATTCAGTGCTGTGAGCGCCTTCCAGTCCGGCGACATGGCGGGCAAACTCGATAACCGCCACCTGCATACCGAGGCATATCCCCAGATAGGGGATACCGTTCTCCCGCGCATAGCGGACGGCGGAGATCTTGCCTTCGACACCTCGGTTGCCGAAACCACCCGGCACCAGAATGGCATCCATTCCAGCCAGATTCTCAAGTCCGCTCTTCTCGATCTGCTCGGAATCGACATAGTGAATGACCACCCGATTGCCGGTATGCACGCCGGCGTGCATCAACGCCTCGGAGAGGGACTTATAGGCCTCGGTAAGATGGACATATTTACCGACCATGGCGATTTTGACCTCTTGTTCCAGGTTGTCCAGACCATCCAGGAAAGATTCCCATTCGGAAAGGTCCGCCGGAGGCAGGTCCATATTGAAACGCTGATTGACCAACTCGTCCATCCCCTGGGCATGCAGCAGCACCGGTATCCGATAGATCGAGTCGGCATCCACCGCGGAGATAACCGCCTTTTCCGGGACATTGGTGAATAGCGCAATCTTCTTCCGCTCAGCCTCCGGCAAAGGCTGTTCCGAACGACAGACCAGGATATCGGGCTGAATACCTATCGAGCGCAACTCCTTCACCGAGTGCTGAGTGGGTTTAGTCTTGATTTCACCGGAGGTCTTGATGTAAGGCACCAGGGTAAGATGCATGAACATCGCCCGCTGGGGTCCCATCTCCACACCCATTTGGCGAATCGCCTCCAGAAAAGGCAGGGATTCGATATCGCCCACCGTGCCGCCTATCTCCACCAGACAGATGTCGTTGTCCCCGGCGCCCAGTAGCACGCTCTCCTTGATCTGGTTGGTGATATGCGGAATCACCTGCACCGTGCCCCCCAGATACTCGCCTTTGCGCTCCTTGCGGATCACGCTGTCGTAAATCTGGCCGGTGGTGAAATTATTATTGCGCCCCATGGTGCTGCGTATGAAACGTTCGTAGTGACCCAGATCCAGGTCCGTCTCGGCGCCATCTTCGGTCACGAAGACCTCCCCATGCTGAAACGGGCTCATGGTTCCCGGATCCACGTTGATGTAGGGATCGAGCTTGATCATGGTGATATTCAAGCCACGGGCCTCGAGTAATGCGGCCAGGGAAGCGGACGCAATTCCTTTACCAAGGGATGAAACGACACCACCCGTAATGAAAATAAATCTGCTCATGAAACTGCTAATTTTGTATGCGAGGGAAAGGAAAACAGGACGGGAGGAGACAGTAACAGATCGGCCCTGCGGTCTCAATCGCATAACCCGAATTCCATCCCGGTTGATGCGGTCCGCCGACAGGCGGAGAGCTGTTGATTCTGCCCGCTTAGGGTCTATAATCGTTTAGCGTATCACGCAACAAACAACTACATGAACAAGTTGGCTGACGCACGGGGAAGCTGCGCCGATTTCACAGCGGATTGTTGAGCGCAAACTAGGTTAGTTTCGAAAAAACCCACGACCAACCGCTTGTTTTTGAAGGAAAATGTAGTTCAAAAAATCTATCCAGAGAGGAAGAAAGCATGACTAAATTCGCTAAGGTTCTAGGTGTCGCCGCTCTCGTTGCCGTCACCACCAGCGCTTCCGCATGGTGGGGTGGTCCAGGCTCGGGCAACCGCGGCTGGAACAACGACGGCTGGGGCGATGGCTGGGGCGATGGTTTCGGTGATTTCAACTTCGGCATGAGCGGACGAGGCTCCGGATACGGCCGTGGCAACAACTATTACCGTGACCACTACGGTTATGGCCCTTATGGTGGTTATGGGGCTCCTTACGGCGGTTATGGGGCTCCTTACGGCGGTTATGGGGCTCCTTACGGCGGTTATGGGGCTCCTTACGGCGGTTATGGGGCTCCTTACGGCGGTTACGGCGCTCCTTATGGCTATCCTGCGCCTCCTCCGCCTCCTGCACCCGCCGCTCCGGCAAAATAAGCAATCCGGCGCAACCGCTATCCGGTAGGGGGCAGCCCACAGGCTACCCCCTCCCTGCAACGGTGCATACCGCTCCTCAATCAGTAACCGAACCCATCAGACTTGCGAGAAAACGAAAGGCAAAGCCATGCAGGAACACCGTGAAGGGCGTGCTTGTGTGGCGGTGCAGTGCATCTGTAAAAAAGCCGGCTTTGGAGCGGCTTTTTCAATGCACGAAGGCTTTTGAGCGATAATTAAAACCTAAAACGACTTGATCCTGATCAAGAATTTCTGGAAGAATAGGCGTGACGAGTTAGGCCTTGGCATTCACATATACCCGTCATGTTGGAGCGAATTCTTGACTAGCCGAAAAGTGATCTCATTCGAAAATATCAAGGTTGCCTGTAAAAACTGCAGCCTTTCAGCCCTTTGTCTTCCCATGGGATTGAGTCCGGATGACGTAGAACGCCTCGATAGCATCATCAAGCGAGGCCGACCCTACCATCGCGGCGATCACCTCTATCGCGGCGGGGATAAGTTTCACAGTCTCCGCGTCATCACCAGCGGCTCGGTCAAGACCTATTCGCCGAACGAAGACGGCGGGGAACAGGTCTTGGGGTTTCATCTCCAGGGGGAGCTGATCGGTCTCGACGCCATCAAGGACGAGAGCCACAACTGTGCCGCGATCGCCCTTGAGACTACGGCAGTCTGCGAAATCCCCTTCTTGCAACTGGAGTCCTTGAGCAGCATCATGCCGAGTTTGCAGCATCAGATGTATCGCCTGCTCAGCCGTGAGATCGGTCAGGATACAGAGATGCTCACCCTGCTGGGCAAGAAGAGCGCAGAAGAGCGCTTGGCCTCTTTCCTGCTCAGTTTTTCCGAGCGCTTCAAGCAAAGAGGTTTTTCAGCCAGTGATTTCTTCCTCAGCATGTCACGCTACGAGATCGGCAATTACCTGGGGCTCGCGGTAGAGACAGTCAGTCGCCTGTTCACCCGTTTCCAGGATGAAAGTTTATTACGCGTGGAGAGGAGGCATGTGCAATTGGTGGACATCCCGCGATTGTACGAGATCGTCCAAAGGTCGGATAGCACTAAATCAAGCCAATCGCGCGTATAACGCGCTTAGGCAAGCATACCCCGGCAACCCTTTTCCCTACCGTTGGCAATGTGAATTAACCTTTTGATTCAACATGTAATTTTTAGAATAGCAGCAAAGTGCGACATGTTGCCAGGCAACGCTGAACGCGCCCTCGGGCTAATCCCTCAGCCAGACACATCCCTCCATACTCTCCAGCCGCCTGTTATGTACCTTCAGTTCCTCCGCACTCGCGCTGACAACCTTCAACCGCGGTCGATCAGACGGCAGACGGCGAATACCGTCAATCGAAGGCCCGCCACCACCCTCGTCCGCCGGGGAACCGTCAAGGAGCAACGCCGTCTGTCCTCCGGTCATCGCCAGGTAGACGTCCGCAAGTATTTCCGCATCCAGGAGCGCGCCATGCAACTCCCGGTGGGCGTTGTCGATATCGTAACGTTTACAGAGTGCATCGAGACTGTTTCTCTGACCCGGATGCATCTTTTTCGCCATCACCAGGGTGTCGGTCACGGCGCACAGGGCATCCACTTTGGCCTGGCTGTGCATTATGCTCAGTTCATGATCCAGGAAGCCGACATCGAAAGGGGCGTTGTGGATAATCAGCTCAGCACCGCTCACATAGTCGATGAAGTCGGCCGCCACGTCACTGAACTTCGGTTTATCGGCCAGAAACTCGTTGGTGATGCCATGCACCTCAATGGCGGCGGCGTCGATATCCCGCTCCGGTTGCAGGTACTGATGGAAATTGTTTCCGGTCAACCTGCGATCCACCATCTCAACACAACCGATTTCAATAATCCGGTGCCCCCGCTCAGGCTCCAGACCGGTGGTCTCGGTATCGAGCACGATCTGTCGCATCAGCTCCCTCCCCTCTTTACACCCCGGTTGGCCAATTCGTCCGCGAGTTCATTTTCGCTATGACCGGCATGGCCCTTGACCCATTCCCACTCGATCCGGTGCTTAAGGACCTCTGTATCCAGCGCTTGCCAAAGATCGGCATTCTTGACCGGTTTTTTTGCGGCGGTCTTCCAACCGTTTCGCTTCCAATTGTGAATCCACTGGGTAATCCCGTTCTTCACATATTGAGAATCAGTGGTCACTCGCACGCTGCTTTTCCTTTTCAGGCTCTCCAGACCGCGGATAACCGCCGTCAGCTCCATGCGATTGTTGGTGGTCTCCGGTTCTCCGCCAAACAGTTGTTTTTCATGTTTGCCGTAACGCAACACCACGCCCCAGCCTCCCGGCCCCGGATTACCCTTACAGGCGCCATCGCTGAAAATCTCCACGGTTTGAGTCATTGAACCTAGAATCCTTAGTTGAACGTTGTGAAGAGTGCGTTTGTGGTGGTGCAGGGCAAGGGTCGCTCCTGCACATCCCTGTGCTTGTGACACTTATGCATCCCTGCTCGGCGCGCAACGACGCGGAATAGTTGTTCTATTCCAAGGCGTTGTAACGCAGCCATGCGCCGCCACAAGCGTGCTATTCACGGCGTAACGCTGCTCACCTGCTAGGTGAGTATTCCTAATACAGAGAAAACTCATGTTTTCAAAGTGATGAGTCGTGTGCATAGTGGTCAACTGAAGATCCCTGTGTACTGTCTCATATCTAATTGTATGATATCAGCGAGACGCCCGGAGGGAGGCCCGCCAAGGCCCCAATCCTGCGTTGCACCGCTTGACAAGGGACCTGCCATTGCCTGCGCGTCGCGCCTTGTTGTTTGTAACCCCAAGGGCACTTCCTTCGGGGCGTCTTAGGGCCTTGGCGGGCCTCTGATATCAGCAATTAGTATGAGACAGTACACTAAGGTTGAATACCGCTTCTTGTTGTCGGCTCCGCGGCTGTCGGCAGAACCCGTTTCTTCACCAGCCACTTCGGACGGATCGGCGTCATGGCCACCTCCCTTTTCACCGCAAGTATGACATAGACGCCACCGAACAATGGGTAGACCTTTTGCCCGAATCCCTCCATGAACGCCAACTTCTGCATGATGGCCTGATTGCGGAGGGGGGGGCGGTAGTTTAAATAGACCACCTCCTCCAGATCGAAGCCAAGCAGCGAAAACCAATCCTGGACACGCCTGCAACTGAAAAAGTGTCCACACCAGGGAATCGTAGCGGAGCGTAGACGCAATAGCCGCCACAACCCCCATTGACTCCAAGGATTGAAGCCACTGAGCAAAATCTTGCCCTCCGGGATCAAGACCCGCTCCACCTCCCGCAGTAGCTGATGCGGATCGGTTGAGAAATCCAGGGTATGCGGCAGTACAATCCCATCCACACTGTCACTATCCAGCGGCAGGTAATGCGGATCGGCGCACAGATCAACCCCTGAACCGGCGCTACCTATGCCGATGACCACGCGATTGCGCGCCGGACTCCTTCTCAACAGATCCCGGTTTCGACAGGGGAGGCCTATTTGCACCACATGATAGCCGAACATGCCTGCAATGCGCGCTTGTAAACAAGCCTCTTCCTGGATCGCCAGGCTGCTGCCCAAACAACTCTCAAACCATACCTGCAGATGATTCTGCTGACAAGTTCCCAGTTTTAACAGTTTGTTTTCTTTCATATATCAAGACATCGGCTTTGCTACCGACACAACTGTCAGGTAACCTGTGCCGCCTAAGCACTCCTGACGTAGTGATATGGTAGGGGCGTTGGATCCACAGCGCATTACCTCGCGCAGAGAGTACTGAACATGGAAATGATACGCGGCTCTGAAACTATTTTCCTCCGATTTACAGCATGTCTAAAAAAAACCCTGTTAACCCAATCCGGCATTCGAAGCTTTGTTTGCTGATGATGAATCTCTTCTTCACCTGTTTGTTCACAGCCTGCCAGACCTTGCCCAACGGGGGAGAACAGTTCGCTCTGGAGAACGCGCCCCTCTCTCCGCTGACCACCGAGGCCCTACAGACACAACCGACCTCGGAAACGGCACAAGTGGCGGCTCAGGAAATGCCGCAAGTCGCCGAACAGCTACAGGCAGTCATTGCAGCCTTGCCCGTCCCCGAGCAAACCGATCTCTGGGAGCGGATGTTGGGCGGTTACCGCCTCTCTGTTCCCCATGACCCTCGGGTGGAGCGTGAACTGAACTGGTACAGCAACCATCCCGGTTATATCGAACGCATTCAGATGCGCGCCGAACCCTACCTCCATTTTATTCTGGAAGAGATCGACAAACGCGGCATACCGGGCGAATTCGCCCTGTTGCCTGCCGTTGAAAGCGCCTTTCAGCCCTTCGCCTACTCCCCGGGACGCGCCGCCGGCATATGGCAGTTCATTCCCTCCACAGGGCGACACTTCGGGCTCAAGCAAAACTGGTGGTACGACGGCCGACGCGATATCGTGGCGTCAACCCGTGCGGCGCTGGATTTCCTGACGGCCCTGAGCAAACGGTTCAACGGGGATTGGGAACTGGCCCTGGCCGCCTACAATTCAGGCGCCGGCACGGTGCGCAACGCCATCCGGCGCAATCACAAACGCGGTAAACCGACCGATTTCTGGTCACTCAAGCTACCCGACGAGACCAGCGCCTATGTCCCCCGCCTGCTGGCCCTGGCAGAGATCTTCAGAAATCCGCAAGCCCACGGGATCATGTTGCAGGTCTTCCCGGACGAACCCTATTTCACCACGATCGACATCGACTCCCAACTCGATCTCGCCCTGGCCGCTGAGATGGCGGACCTGCCCATTCAGGATCTCTACCTGCTCAACGCCGGCTTCAACCGTTGGGCCACTGACCCGGACGGCCCGCACCGGTTGAACCTGCCTCTCGATAAGGTGGAGACCTTTCGCGGAAGGCTCAAGGCCCTGCCCCCCGAAAAGCGCTTGACCTGGAAACGATATGAGATCAAACCGGGCGACTCCCTGAGCGTCATCGCCCGCAATCACGGCACCACCGGCAAACTGCTCAAGCAGGTCAACAAGCTCAAGGGAAACCGAATCCGCGCCGGAAAGCACCTGTTGATCCCTGTGTCAAGCAAAAGCCTCGACCAGTACGCCTATAGCGTGGAGCAGCGCAAGGCCGCCATCAGAAACAGGCCCCGCAGCGGCTATAAACAGCACTATCAGGTCAAGTCCGGTGACAGCTTGTGGCAGATCGCCAGGGCGCACAAGGTCAGTTATAAACAACTCGCCGCCTGGAACGGCATGGCGCCGGGAGATCCACTCAAACCCGGCCAGAAGCTGGTTATCTGGGTCAAAAAGCCTCCATCGTCCGAACTGTCGCTGCTGAGCTTGCAACCCGACGGCGCCCAAAGTAAGCTGCATTACAAAGTGAGACGGGGCGACTCCCTGTCCCGCATCGCGCAACGCTTCAAGGTCTCGGTCTCCGATCTTAAGCGCTGGAACACCCTAAACGGGAAATATCTGCAACCAGGTCAACGCCTCAAGCTCTACGTGGATGTAACGGAACAGACGCTTTGACATTCGCTGATTCAGGCTACTGACGATAAACAGCGATATCGAAAGGGAGCCTCATGCTACGGCAGAATCCCACACCTGGGAAAAACGGCTGTATCGCCTTATGCAGCAATATCGGGATATGGATAATATCATTCTTGATACTGCTTTCCTGTCAATCCACGCTCACGGCGGTCCCTCTCGACCCGGCAGGCGCGCCGCAGCCCCTGAAGGCATGGCTGCCCTGGGTTCTTTGGGACCATGACGACATCGACTGTCCCTTCCTCACCACCGGCCAGGTGAGAAAATGTGTCTGGAGCAGTAATCTCTCCATCCGTCTTACCGACACCACGGGTGAGTACGCCTATACGGTCACCACCTTCAAGGAGGAGACGGTCATCCTGCCCGGCAGTGAAAACCATTGGCCCAGCCAAGTGTTGGTGGATGGAAACCCGGCAATCATCACCGCCACCCGGGACCAGTCATCCGTTCAACAGGCATCGAAATCAGAAAACAGACCCAATCCGCCTGGGATTCGACTCCTGCCGGGCACGCATGTCATCAATGGGCGCTTCGGCTGGAATCAGTTACCCGATACCCTGGCGATTCCAACCCAAGCCGGTATCATCGATCTGACCCTGAATGGCCGATCCATTCAACATCCGGTGATAAAGAGGGGTTCTCTGTGGCTTAAAGAGCAGGGCGATATCACCCGACAGCAGCAACCGGAAGAGCGACTCTCTGTGCGCGTATTTCGATTAATCAACGACGATCAGCCGTTGAAATCCGAAGTACGCATTGATTTAGCGGTCTCAGGCAGGCAACGGGAGATGGTGATCGGCAAGCCTCTCCCGGAGGGGTTCATACCCATCCGGATCAACAGCGACTTACCGGCCCGGCTCGATGCCAATGGCGAACTACGGGTACAGGTCAGGCCCGGCAACTGGCAAGTATCGGTGTCCGCTCGACATCCAAGTCCCGTCAATCAACTCAGATTGAATCAGCAGCAAGCGCCCTGGCCGGATCAGGAGGTCTGGTCTTTTCAGGCGCAACACCATCTCAGGGTTGTTGAAATCGAGGGTCCGAAACAGATTGACCCCCGCCAGGTCAAGCTGCCTGAAAAATGGAACAAGCTCCCTGCCTACACCATGGGGCCGCAGGATAGCTTCAAACTCAATGTGATTCGCCGGGGAAATACAGAACCGGAACCGGACCAGTTGCAACTCAAGCGTTCCATCTGGCTCGATTTCGACGGTCAGGGCTATACCCTGCAGGACCGGATAACCGGCAACATGACCCATGACTGGCGACTGAATGTCGATTCCGTGCTGCAGCTTGGCCGAGTGGTATTGCATGGCGCGCCACAGTTCATTACCCGCTTGCCCGGCCGTGATTCGACCGGTGTAGAGGTCAGACGAGGTGAAATCTCGCTGGTGGCGGATTTACGCCTGCAACGGAAAGACCAGCATTTACCCGCAAATGGTTGGGGGCGTGATTTTAACCGGCTTTCAGGGGAGCTGAATCTCCCGCCGGGTTGGAAATTATTGGCAGCCACCGGGGTGGATCATGTCCCTCAATCGTGGTTGCAGCAGTGGACACTCTACGATCTGTTTCTCGTCCTCATCGCCACCATCGCAATAACTCGCTTGTGGCATTGGCAGTGGGGGATTGCCGCACTGCTCACGCTGCTCATTACCTGGCATGAACCCATGGCGCCGCAGATGATCTGGCTCTATCTGCTGGCGATGATCGCCATTTCACGGGTGGCGCCCGCCGGTAGCAAGGCCGAAAAATGGATTCGCGGACTGCGGATAGCCGGCTATCTGGCGCTGATCGTCATCGTCGCGCCCTTTATCATCCACCAGGCGCGCACCGGCTTGCACCCGCAGTTGGAGAGACACAGCATCTCACCGCAAGCCTTTATCTCCAGCCGGCCGATACCCCGACAGCCGCAAGCCCCTGCCGCAATGGACGATGATGAACAGCGGAGGAAAATCATGCCATCTGAAGCGGATGCCTCCTATGAACTCTACTCAAAACTCCCTGGATCCAAGGTCGCTCGATTCGGACGCTCTCGTCGCACCCGGGAGCAGGTGGATCCCAGTGCCGTAGTGCAGACAGGCCCAGGGTTGCCTGCCTGGGCTTGGACAAAGATAAACCTGTTCTGGAACGGTCCTGTCTCAGCCGATCAGCGCGTCGGGCTCTATATGCTATCGCCGATACAGACATCGCTGCTGCGATTTGCCTCTATCGGACTGATCCTGCTGTTGGGATGGCGTCTACTGGATCGAGAACAAGGCATCCGTCTTCGACTGCCTGCCATGGGTAACCTCATGGTGGTTGTCCTGCTTTTTCCTTTATTGACCTCAGTATCGGATAGAGCCAATGCGGAGTTCCCAAACCCTGAGATGCTTGCCGAACTTGAACGGCGGCTCACCCTACCCCCGGAGTGTCTACCAAGCTGTGCCTCGATTCATGAAATGGCACTGACTGTGGATGAGACATCCTACAAGGCGCTATTGACCGTGCATGCCTTGGAATCGGTGGCTATACCACTGCCTGTGGATGCCGGGCAGGTGACGCCGATGAACGTCACACTGAGCAATCGACTGACGCCCATGTTATTTCGAAAAAACAACCAACTCTGGTTATTGGCTCAGAAAGGGGCGTTTCGGGTTCAGTTGGATGTGCGCCTGCCCCCACAGAACAAGGTGCAAATTCCGTTACCGATGAAACCCCATCGTGTCATCGTTGAGGCGACTGGTTGGTCGGTTGAGGGTATAGGTAAAAACCGTGTCCCGCAGGAACAAATCGCTTTGACCCGGGTCCGCTCGGAATCCATCGCAGCGAGTGACAAGCAGCATGTCATCAGCGGAACGGCATTGCCGTCGTTCTTCAAAGTGGAGCGCACACTGCAATTGGGACTGGATTGGACCATATCAACAACCGTCAATCGGGTCACACCGGTCGGTACGCCGGTAACCCTGCACCTGCCTCTGCTGGAGGGTGAATCGGTGGTGAGTGACGCAGTCAGGGTGAAAAACCGCAAGGCGGTTGTCTCGCTATCGGCCAGTCAACGACAAGTGGCGTGGCGTTCCAAGCTGGATATCGGTGATCGGATTGAACTCAAGGCAGGCGATACCGATCAATGGATCGAACATTGGCGCGTGGACATCGGGCCTATGTGGCATCTGCGTCATACCGGCATTCCGCCGGTGCATCATCAGGATGGCAAACAGCATTGGTTGCCGACCTGGCAGCCCTGGCCGGGTGAGCAAGTAAGCTTAGAGATCCTTCGGCCTGAAGGGGTCTCCGGCAATGTCATGACCGTCAATCAAAGCACGTTATCCGTTCAACCGGGTAAGCGAGTAACAAACAGTGAGTTGTCTTTCCGGCTTAGGGCGAGCCAGGGTGGACAACACGATTTAATTCTACCTGAAGGCGCCGAATTTCAATGGCTTAAAATCGATGACCGGCAACTGCCGATCAGGCCGGAAAACGGCAATCTGTCTCTCCCGGTGACGCCGGGTGAACAGGTATACGCCATTGCCTGGCGTCAGCGGGAAGGTATTCACAGCCTATGGAAAACCCCTGGGTTGTCACTCGGCATAGCGAGTGTCAATGCAAACCTGATCGTCAACCTGGCGCAGAGCCGCTGGGTGCTCTGGACCGATGGTCCGCGAATGGGCCCCGCGGTGCTGTTCTGGAGCCTGCTGGTGGTGGTTTTAATCGTCGCCATCCTGTTGGGCAGAACAACCGCCGGCTTCCTGCCACTCTCCACCGGGTCATGGTTCCTGCTGGGGATCGGGTTGACACAGGTCTCGGTCCTATCGAGCCTAGCGGTAGTCGCCTGGTTTCTGCTGCTCCATTATCGAAGCAAGATAGACCCTCATCGCAAGGCGGACGGATTCAATCTGACTCAAGTCGGGGTTGTATTGCTGACGGTTATCTTTATCGGCATTCTGTTTTGGTCGGTCCAACAGGGGTTGCTCGGGCTACCCTCCATGCAGATCGAAGGCAATGCCTCTTCGGCCTATCGGATGAACTGGTACCAGGATAGAGTAGCCGATGATTTTCCCCAGGCCTCCGTGATCTCTGTGCCGTTGATGGTCTATCGTGGACTCATGCTGTTGTGGGCCTTATGGCTGGCCTTCGCCTTGCTCTCATGGCTGAAGTGGGGCTGGGCTGCTTTCTCTAAAGACGGCATTTACTGGAAGCCGGTGAAACTGGCCTTCAAAGAGAAGATAAAGCGGAAGAAATACTCAGCTACGGATGACCAGGTGACGAAAGAATCTTCGACGTAATGCTTAGCTCCCGTGTTCCATTTTTGGCTCTTCCCCTTCGAATGGGCGGGGCTTTTCGTGGCAATGAAAAATTGACATCTGAGCAGGAAGAAACCTTATTATTGAAAGGAGGGGTCAGGTCAAGTGGGAGCCTTGTCCAATATGAAATGAGTTTGAACGGAAGGCTTGATTCTAACGTGAAATGAGTCTGACGTAGGGGAAGTTCCTGTTCATGATGGTCACCCATGGTGACTTACATGAACGACAAGAAAATCAAGACCCTCGATAATGTCCACGCCTTCCTTGAAGGAACTGCGGAGATCGACTTTTCTATTGAGGACAAGGATGAGTGCTACTGCTGGATCAGGACAACACGGGTACGGTTCCGGTATCTCTCTCTTGGCAAGACAGAACGTGGGCTGGTACTGCGTTACTTGGAGCGGGTCAGCGGCTACTCACGCCAAGGAGCACCAAGGAGCACCAAGGAGCACCAAGGAGCACCAAGCAAGGAGAACAAGGAGAACAAGGAGGGGTCAAGTCTGTACTTATAGTAATTAACAAGGAGGCACAAGGAGGGGTCAAGTCTGTACTTATAGTAATTAAGTGTGTATAGTCCATTCATGTCTCGCCCTCTGAGAATAGAATATGAAAATGCCTTTT
>JAHXHR010000010.1 GCA_025656505.1 Candidatus Thiodiazotropha sp. (ex Epidulcina cf. delphinae)
GCGGCTCTGAATGGTACAGAATCTATGACGAGGTACACTGGAGTTCCTTTAAACAAAAACGAACCAGGTCAGCAACAGCAGCAGACCCAGGATCATGGCAATAGCGTAGTGATAGAGATAACCGGTCTGTACATGGCGCACGACAGCCGCCAACCAGCCGACCGTGTGGGCGGAGCCGTTGACCGCCAGGCCGTCGATCAGCCCCCGGTCGCCCGCCAACCAGAGAAATTTGCCCAACCCGCGACTACCGCCGGCAAAGACCGCCTGATAGATCTCGTCAAACCAGTATTTTCTGTCCAACAGTTGGTAGAGGGGCAAAAGCGTGGTTTTCACCTTCTCGGCAATGGCCGGATTCTTCATGTAGATATACCAGGCGACAAGGAGTCCCCCCATGGCCAGGTAGAAAGGCAGCCCCATCATCCCGTGCAGGATGAATCCGCCGGCCCCGTGGAAACTCTCGCCGACGGCGCCGAGGGTATCGTGTTCGGGCAGTACGTGGAGCACCCCTTTGAACCAGTCGCCGAACAGCATCGGTCCGATGGTGAGATAGCCGAGGAACACCGAGGGGATGGCCAGCAGCACCAGCGGGACGGTCACCACCTTGGGCGTTTCGTGCAAATGCGCCTTGGCGTGTTCATCCCGCGGCCCTTCCCCGTGGAAGACCAGAAAGAACATGCGGAAGCTATAGAGTGCGGTGACGAAGACACCGGCCACCACCAGCACATAGGCATAACCGGAACCGGCAATCGATGAGTGATGCACCGCCTCGATGATGGCGTCCTTGGAGAAGAAGCCGGAGAAGCCGGGAAAGCCGATCAGCGCCAGGGAACCGACCAGTGACGTCCAGTAGGTGATCGGCATGTACTTGCGAATGCCGCCCATGTTGCGGATATCCTGATCGTGGTGCATACCGATAATGACCGAACCGGCGGCGAGGAACAGCAGCGCCTTGAAAAAGGCATGGGTCATCAGATGGAAGATGCCCGCAGCATAGGCGGAGGCGCCCAAGGCGACCATCATGTAGCCCAACTGGGAGAGGGTCGAATAGGCCACCACCCGTTTGATGTCGTTCTGTACGATGCCGATCAGACCGGTGAAGAAGGCGGTAGTGGCGCCGATGACCAAGACAAAACTGAGAGCGGTCTCCGACAGCTCATAGAGCGGCGACATCCGCGCCACCATGAAGATACCGGCGGTAACCATGGTGGCGGCATGGATCAGGGCGGAGATGGGGGTCGGACCCTCCATCGAGTCCGGCAGCCAGACATGCAACGGAACCTGGGCCGACTTGCCCATGGCGCCGATGAACAGCAGGATGCCGATCACCGACATCAGCGACCAACTGCTGTCGCCCCAGATCTGGATCTGGGTATCGGCCAGCCCCGGCGCCTTGGCGAACACTTCGGCATAGTCGAGGCTGTCGGTATACATGGCGATGGCTGCGATACCCAGGATAAAACCGAAATCACCGACCCGGTTGACCAGGAATGCCTTCAGATTGGCGAATATCGCCGTCGGTCGCACCGACCAGAAACCGATCAACAGGTAGGAGACCAGACCGACCGCTTCCCAGCCGAAAAAGAGTTGCATGAAGTTGTTGGACATCACCAACATCAGCATCGAAAAGGTGAACAGGGAGATATAGCTGAAGAAGCGCTGGTAGCTGTTGCGCCCCGCCAAACTGGTCTTGGGCCAGTTGTGCTCATCGTCGGCCATGTAGCCGATGGTATAGATATGCACGCAGAAGGAGACGAAGGTGACCACGCTGATCATCACGGCGGTGAGCTGATCGACCAGAAAGCCCACTTCCATATTGAGGCCGTCGCTGACCATCCAGGTGTAGACCTGACCGTTAAAGATCGCCTCGCCGTCGAACATGAAACGTTTCAGCACGAACAGCGAGAGTAAAGCTGAAATACCCACACCGGTGCTGGCCACCCAGTGGGCGCCTTTACGCCCAATGGCGCCACTGAAGAAACCGGCAATAACGGCGCCGACAAGAGGCGCCAGTACGATTGTCAGATAGATATTTTCCATATCTCTCGCTACTTGATTATCAGTCCGCTAATGAACGCAAATGAACGCGAATATTGACTATTCATGTCCTGCGCCATCCGTATGTTTAAGCCTCATCTATACCAGCCCGCACCCACTCACGGCGAATAAAAAAACATTTGCGTTTATTCGCGTTCATTTGCGGACCCGATCTAACCTTTCAGCGCATCCATATCCTCTACGTTGATGCTCTGCTTGCTACGGAACAGCACCACCAGGATCGCCAAACCGATCGCGGCCTCGGCCGCAGCCACTGTGAGGATAAAGAACACGAAAACCTGCCCGGCGTTATCTCCCAGAAAATGGGAGAAGGCGACAAAATTGATGTTCACCGCCAACAGCATCAACTCGACGCACATCAGCAACACGATAACGTTCTTACGGTTGATGAAAATGCCCGCAATGCTGATAGCAAAGAGAATGGCGCCGAGAATGAGGTAATCCGAGAGTGCAATCATGTCAGTGTCATCCTTTCTCGGCGTCCATGGAGACCACGCGGATACGGTCGCCGCTTTTCACCGCCACCTGGCCGGCCGGATCGAGATACTTAGCGCCGGGACGCTTTCGCATCGTCAGTCCTATTGCGGCGATGATGGCGACCAGCAGAATCACTGCGGCAATCTCAAAGGGGTACATGTAGACGGTATAAAGCACACTGCCGAGTTCCTCGGTATTGCTGTAGTCTGCGGCATGCCTAGCCGGAACGGCATACTGCTCCAGTCCGAAATTACCTGGACCGACGATCAGTATCAGTTCAGCCGCCATGGCAATGGCCAACACGATTCCCAGCGGCAACAGTTTGATGAATCCCGCTCTTAATACGGCGATGTCGATATCCAGCATCATCAGTACGAACACAAACAGCACCATCACCGCTCCCACGTAGACCAGCACCAGCACGATGGCCAGAAACTCGGCCTCGGCAAGCAGCCAGATCCCGCTGCAGGCGACAAAGGTAAGGATCAGAAACAAGGCCGAGTGAACCGGATTGCGTCGGGTTACTACCATTGTCGCCGAGAGAAGCACCACTGCGGCCAGGACGTAGAAAATCAGCTTTTCAAGTGTCATGTATGGATTCCAGTTATCTCATCCGAGTGCTTTTTATGCATCAGCGATATTTCGCCTGCGCGTCGATATCCGCGGCGATTTGAGTCTCGTGTTTGTCGCCGATCGCCAACAGCTTCTCCTTAGTCATGATGCTCTCACCGCGATTCTCGAAGTGGTATTCGTAGATGCGGGTCTCCACAATCGCATCCACCGGGCAGGCCTCCTGGCAATAGCCGCAGTAGATACATTTGAACAAATCGATATCGTAACGGGTGGTGCGGCGCGAACCGTCTTCCCTTGGCTCCGCTTCGATGGTGATCGCCAATGCCGGACAGGTCGCCTCACAGAGTTTACAGGCGATGCAGCGCTCCTCACCGCTCCGATAGCGACGCAGGGCATGCAAACCGCGAAACCTTGGCGATACCGGCGTCTTCTCCTCCGGATACATGATGGTGAACTTTTTCTTGAACAGGTAGCGTCCGGTGAGACTCAGTCCACGAAACAGCTCCAGCAGGAAAAGGCTCTTGAAATAGTTTGAAAGCGCTTTCATAGGAGACCTCCTCAGTCGAACCACCAGGGCAGTTGATAGACCACTGCCAGACCTACCACGACAATCCAGACAATCGTGATCGGGATGAGCACCTTCCAGCCGAGCCGCATGATCTGGTCATAGCGGTAACGGGGAAAGGTGGCGCGCAAACAGGGGGCCCAGCACTGGCCAACCCTGAAATGGCGAGAGCCAGCCACCCAGAAACATCACCGCGGTCAACGCAGCGATCAGGATCATGTTGGCGTACTCGGCGAGGAAGAAGACGGCGAACAGCATGCCGGAGTACTCCACATGGAAACCGGCCACGATTTCGGACTCACCCTCCGCCACGTCAAACGGGGCGCGGTTGGTTTCGGCAACGCCGGAAATCACATACACCCCGAACAGCGGTAACAGGGGCAACCAGAACCAGGCAAAGAGGCCACCCTCCTGGGCCTTGATGATCTCGCCGAGATTCAGGCTGCCGGCGGCCACCAGCACGCCGACCAGGGCAAAACCCATGGCGATCTCGTAGGCCACGATTTGGGCTGCGGAACGCATCGCGCCGAGAAGGGCGTATTTCGAATTCGAGGCCCAACCGGCGATGATGACGCCATACACACCCACCGAGGTCAGCGCCAGGATATAGAGCAAACCGGCGTTGATATCGGCCAGCACCAGTTTTTCATCGAAGGGGAAGACCGCCCAGGCCGCCAAAGCGGGTCCGAGGGTGATGACCGGGGCGATGATAAACAGCAGTTTATTGGCGTTGGTCGGGATGATGATCTCTTTGAACATCAGTTTGACCGCATCCGCGATGGGCTGCAACCAGCCCTTGGGGCCTACCCTGTTAGGACCGATACGTACCTGTATGTAACTGATGACCTTGCGCTCCGCATAGGTGTAATAAGCCACCACGAGCATCACCGGGGCAATGATCGCCACAATCTTGAGCAGGGTCCAGACCAGGTATTGGATGTCAGAGGGAAAGGCTCCCCAGAGGCTGATAAAGGATTCCATCGGTTACGCCTTCTCCACTGTCACTTCGCCAAAGGGCTGGCCCAACATCGCGGTATCTCTCAGACCGGCGGATACCCATACGCAACCCTCCGGTATCGCTTCATCCAGTTGCAGCGGGAGTTTCGCCTGATAGCCGTTCTGCTTGATCAGCGCATGCTGCGCTGACTCCAAACCCTGACGCTTTGCCTCCTGCGGGTGCAGCCGAATAGCGGCGACGCCGGCATCCTTGGTCTGTTGCAGCGCCGTAGCACGGCGAACCAAGGGGTCGGCCGCATAGAGCGGGGTATCGCCCGCTCGCAACAGGCCGTCGGTAGTCAGTTGCGGTTCCAGTGAAGCCGGTTCAGCAATCTTATTGTGCAGCGGCGATTCATCACACAGGGCGTGTAATTCGTCACCTATCTGTTGCGGATCGGTATAGTCGAAGCCCTGCTGATTCAGCAGATTACCCAGCACCCGCAGGATCTTCCATCCTGGACGCGCTTCGCCCTGGGGCCTAACCGCCCCTCTGTTCCGCTGCCAAAGGCCCTCTGCATTGACGTAGGTGCCGGAGGTCTCTGTGTAGAGGGCCGTGGGAAGCAGGATATCGGCGCAGGCTTCGAGTTCCGGACTGCGGTAGGCGCTCAAGGCCACCACGCTATCCGCACTTTGCAGTGCGCTTTGGGACAATGCACCGTTCCAAAAATCCATGCCGGGCTCGACACCCAGCAACAGATAGCCCTTGCGAGGCAGTTTGAGCATCTCCAAGGCATCCAGCCCTTTGTCATCGGCCGGTTTGCCGCCTGCCTGCAGGTGAGGAACAGCGCCGGCCAGTTGAGCCCCTACCGTATTTGCCGCGGATGGCGCGAAACAGAGTCGGGAACCGGTCGCATCAGCCAAACCTGAGGCTAACGCGCACAGCAGCGAGAAGTCGGGGTGGGCCTGCGCCAACCCTCCCAGCATCACCACCGAGGAGTCTGCGTTTTTGAGGGCGTCGGCGGTCGCTCGGGCAAACTCATCGGCCTTTGCCGACTTGAGCAGCTTGGCGACTGCGCCACCGGCCTTAACGCCTGCGGCCTTGGCAACTGCCGCAAGTCGTCCAACCATCTCTCCCGGGGCGCAATACGACTGCCGATGCTTATGATTCAATTCCAGCCGCAGTGGAGAAATATAGCTGACACCGGCGCCGGCCAAGGCGGCTTTACGCAAACGGTGCGCCAGGATGGGCTGCTCCTTGCGCAGGTTTCCACCCACAATCAACGCCGCGTTGAGGGCATCGAGTTCACTAACCCTGATACCGAGCCAATTTGCCTGGGTCTGGGTTTCATCAAGCCGAAAATCACCCTGGCGCAAGCGGCTGTCGACATTGTTACACCCTAGGCCACGCATCAGCTTCTGCGCCAGATAGAGTTCCTCCAGGGTGGCAACGGGTGACAGCAGCGCACCGATCTGATCCGTCTCCTTGATCTCACTGAAAACAGCGGCAGCCATCTCCAGGGCGATTTCCCAGCTTACCTCGATCCACTCGCCGCTCTTCTTGATCATGGGGACCATCAGGCGGTCGCGGCTGTAGAGGCCCTGGTAACTGAAACGGTCGCGGTCGGAAAGCCAGGTCTCATTGATCGATTCGTTGTCCCTGGGATGGACACGCATCACCTTATTGCCACGTAGATGCAAGTTGATGTTAGAGCCCAGACTGTCGTGGGGCGCCACGGCTTCCACCTGTGTCAGCTCCCAGGCACGGGCATTGAAACGAAAGGGTTTTGAGGTCAGGGCGCCGACCGGACAGAGATCGATGACATTGCCGGAGAGTTCCGAATCGATACTCTTTTCTATATAGGTGCCGATAACGGTATGTTCGCCACGGCCGGTAGCCCCCATCTCACGGATACCCGCGATCTCGTCGCCGAAACGCACACACCGGGTGCAGTGGATACAGCGTGTCATATCGGTGGCGATCAACGGACCGATATTCTTGTCGGCCACGACTCGTTTACCCTCGGTATAGCGGGAGATATCCCCGCCGTAACCAATGGCGACATCCTGCAGTTCGCACTCGCCGCCCTGATCGCAGATCGGGCAGTCGAGAGGATGATTAATGAGCAGAAACTCCATGGTCCCCTTCTGCGCCGCCAGCGCCCTGGGGGAGCGGGTATGCACTTTCATGCCGTCACTGACCGGTGTGGCGCAAGCCGGCAACGGCTTGGGCGCCTTCTCCACCTCGACCAGGCACATCCGGCAATTGGCTGAGATGGATAGCTTTTTGTGATAACAGAAGCGAGGGATGCGAATACCCGCCGCATCGGTAGCCTCGATGAGCATGGTCCCTGCTTTCGCCTGCAGTTCGCGGCCGTCTACTTCAATGGTGATGGTGGAATCTGTCATCGTCGTGTCTGTCTCTCGTGACCTCAGCCGACCCCGACCATGCAACGCTGATGGTCGATGTGATACTGAAATTCATCGCGGAAATGGCGCAACATGCCCTGTACCGGCATGGCGGCCGCGTCCCCCAGGGCGCAAATGGTCTTGCCGCTGATCTTGCCTGCCACGTCGTCCAACAGATCCAGATCCTCCTGCCGGCCTTGACCTGCTTCGATGCGCTGCACCACTCGATAGAGCCAGCCGGTGCCTTCCCGGCAAGGGGTGCATTGCCCACAGGACTCTTCATAATAGAAATAGGACATGCGCTCCAGGATCTTGACCATGCAATTGGTGTCGTCCAGGACAATCACCGCACCGGAACCGAGCATGGAGCCTGCGGCGGCGATAGCGTCGTAGTCCATGTTGAGTTCCATCATCTGATCGCCAGGAATGACCGGGGAGGAGGAACCACCCGGTATGACCGCCTTGATCCTTCGTCCATCCTTCACCCCGCCTGCCATCTCCAACAACTCGGAAAACGGCGTACCCATGGGGATCTCGAAAACACCGGGATTGTTGATGTTGCCGGAAATGGAAAAGAGCTTGGAGCCACCGCTGTTCTTGACACCGATATCGGCAAACCAGGCTCCCCCTTTCTCTATAATCATCGGGATGGAGGCAAGGCTCTCAGTATTGTTGATAATGGTGGGACGACCGTAAAGGCCGAAATGGGCGGGAAACGGCGGCTTATAGCGGGGTTGCCCTTTCTTACCCTCGATGGACTCCAGCAGCGCCGTTTCTTCACCGCAGATGTAGGCCCCGGCGCCGAGATGGGTGTATAACTCGAAATCGAAACCGGAACCCAGCAGGTCGTTTCCCAAAAAACCGGCATTGCGGGCCTCTTCCAAGGCCTGTTCAAAGCGTTCGTAGGGTTCCCAGAACTCGCCCCGAATATAGTTATAGCCACGGGTGGCGCCTATCGCATAGCCTGCGATAATCATACCTTCAATCAATTGATGCGGGTTGTAACGGAGGATGTCCCGATCCTTGAAGGTTCCCGGTTCGCCTTCATCGGAATTGCAGACCACATATTTCTGACCCGGTGCATTGCGGGAGATGAAGCTCCATTTCAAACCGGTGGGAAAACCGGCCCCGCCCCGCCCCCTCAGCCCCGACATCTTGACCTCTTCGATGATCGCTTCCGGCGGCGTCTTTTCCGTCAGGATCTTTTTCAGCATTTCGTAACCGCCACGACTCTGATACTGTTCCAACAACCAGGGGCGTTCAAGATCCAGGGTTCGTAAGCAGACTTCGTTGGCCATCCGTTCTTTACTCCAGGCCTTCCAGGATCGCGTCGACGATCTCAGGGGTCAGATTTTCATAATATTGTTTGCCGATCTGCATCATCGGCGCCCCGCCACATGCCCCCAAGCATTCGACTTCTTTGAGGGAGAAACGACCATCCTCGGTGATCTGGCCGAAACTGATGCCCAGCTTCTTCTCAAGGTGTTCGACGATAATGTCGGATTTATTCGTCATGCAGGAGACATTGGTGCAAACACAGATCTTATGCTTGCCGACCGGTTTCAACTCATACATGGAGTAGAAAGTCGCCACCTCATAGACCGCGATGGAGGGCATATCCAGATAAGCTGCGACATCGTCCATCAACTGAGTGGTCAACCAGCCTCCATTGTCATCCTGCACGATCATCAAGGCGCCCATCACGGCGGACTGCTTCCACTCCGGCGGATATTTGGCGACCCAGCGGTCTATCTCGGCCCTGATCGCTGGGGCAAAAAGTTCCGTTTTATCTTTTGCTGTCGTTATCGTCATCTGAATCTTCTGTCATTAGCGGTCTATCTCGCCAAACACCACGTCCATGGTGCCGATTATCGCCACCACGTCGGCCAGCATATGGCCCTTGACCATCTCATCCATGGCGGCAAGGTGGGGGAATCCCGGGGCGCGTATCTTTAAACGGTAGGGTTTGTTGGCGCCATCGGAGATGATGTAGCAACCAAACTCCCCCTTTGGGGCCTCAACGGCGGCATAAGCTTCACCCACGGGAGGACAGTAGCCTTCAGTGAAGAGCTTGAAGTGATGAATCAGGCTCTCCATGTCGTCTTTCATCTCGTTACGGGTAGGCGCAGCGATCTTGTTGTCATCCAACATCACCGGACCCGGGTTCTTCCGCAACCAGTCGATACACTGCTTAATGATTCGGTTGGATTGACGAAACTCTTCGATGCGTACCAAGTATCGGTCATAACAGTCGCCATTCTTGCCGACAGGAATATCGAAATCCACCTTATCGTAAGCGGCATAGGACTGTTTTTTGCGTAGATCCCAGGCAATCCCCGAACCGCGAAGCATGGGACCGGTAAAGCCCAATTGCATGGCGCGTTCAGGAGAAACCACGCCAATGTCGACTGTACGCTGCTTCCAAATACGGTTGTCAGTCAACAGGGTCTCGTACTCATCCACCAGGGCCGGAAAACGGTTACAGAAATCCTCAATGAAATCGAGCAAAGAGCCTTGGCGGGCCTGGTTGCGAATCCCAACATCCCGACCGGTGACCCATTGACTGGCCTGGTACCGGGGCATCTGATCCGGCAGATCCCGATAGACACCGCCGGGACGATAGTAGGCGGCATGCAGGCGCGCGCCGGAAACCGCCTCATAGCAATCCATCAGATCCTCACGTTCACGAAAGGCATACAGGAACACCGTCATCGCACCGATGTCGAGGGCATGCGCGCCCAACCACATCAGGTGGTTGAGGATGCGGGTGATTTCGTCAAATAGGGTACGGATGTACTGGGCGCGGATCGGCGCCTCGACACCCAACAATTTTTCGATCGCCCGTACATAACCATGCTCGCTGCACATCATCGACACATAGTCGAGGCGGTCCATGTACGGAATGCTCTGGTTGTAGGGCTTGCTCTCGGCCAACTTCTCGGTTGCGCGATGCAACAAACCGATATGCGGATCGGCGCGCTCGATGACCTCCCCGTCCATCTCAAGCACCAAGCGTAGAACACCGTGGGCGGCAGGATGCTGGGGGCCGAAGTTAATGGTGTAGTTACGAATTTCAGGCATCGCCGGCATCCTGCGTTGCGTTATCCTCACTCAGATAACGGTTGTCGTCACGCGTCACACGCGGCACAAGGACGCGTGGATCGATACTCACCGGTTCATAGACCACCCTGGCCTGGTGCGGGTCATAACGCATCTCCACCTGGCCGGTAAGCGGGAAATCCTTACGGAAGGGATGACCGATAAAGCCGTAATCGGTAAGAATACGACGCAAATCGGGATGGCCGTCAAACAGGATGCCGTAGAGATCGAAGGCCTCCCGCTCAAACCAGTCGGCACTCTGCCAAACCGAAACCACCGTGGCAATGATGGGCTGTTCGGTATCGACGAAGACCCGTAACCGTAGCCGTATATTTTTGCTGATGGAGAGCAGGTGATAGACCACGGCAAAGCGGTTGGATTGCATGGATTCCAATCGACCGATGGGTTGCACACCGCGCCCGAAGCCTGTATTCGGGGCGCTATCGGTCTGCCATTCGGATTGGGCGTATGCCGAATAGTCGGCACCGCAAACATCGATCAATTCCTGAAAGAAAAATGGCTCATCGTCCCGAAGGCGTGTTGCGACATCGGTAATATGCTCGACCGGCACGACGAGCGTGACCTCACCATTGCTGCGCTCGACCATGCAGTCGAGTTCTTTGAATGTCCGGGTAAGGTCTTCCGCCAATCGTTCGAGCCGATCATGCATGCCTTTCTGCGCACCGCTACTCATTATCTCTCCACCGGTCATTCCCATTCCAGCGCCCCTTTCTTCCACTCGTAGATGAAGCCGATCACCAGAATGCCGAGAAACACCATCATGGCAAGAAAGCCGACCATGCCGATCTGATCCAGCACCACGGCCCAGGGAAAGAGAAAGGCGATCTCAAGATCGAAGATGATGAAGAGGATGGCGACCAGGTAGTAACGCACATCGAATTTCATGCGCGAATTCTCGAATGCCTCGAAGCCGCATTCGAAGGGAGATAGCTTTTCGTCATCAGGCTTACGGGTGCCCAACAGAAAACCCAGGGCAACGACAACGCAACCCATCACGAAGGCTACGATGAGAAAAATCAGGATGGGCAAATAGTTTTCAAGCATTGGAATGCCGCCCCCTCGCGTCCTCTAAATCAATTATCTTTATTAAGTGAATTTCCAGGCACGGCCCGAAGTCTATCCTTAGCCACCCAATCGTGTCAAGTAGGATGTAAAGTAATATTCCAAGAAAATTCAATAAGTTAAATCACAACCACACACATAAAAAAACGCTATTGCGTCCAAAGGGCACAACACCGTTTTTTTATATGGTGCCGATGGCCGGATTTGAACCGGCACGGCTTACGCCACTACCCCCTCAAGATAGCGTGTCTACCAATTCCACCACATCGGCAAAAAAAGAGCGCTCCCTTGCCTACTCCTCGGCCGGTTCAGGCGTATCGCTGACAACAGTGTCATCCACACCCGGCACCGGCACTGCGTCTACGGATTCGGCAACGGGCGCAATGTCCGGTACATCGCCGCCACCCATCGGTATCGGTGGGATGTCACTCTGGGGCGGCGCCTCAACCTGTACAGCCGGAGACTGCTCGAATGCCTCCATGACACCCTCAGGTTCATTTCCCTGGCTTGCGAAATAGGCCATCACCATACTGGTAACAAAAAACAGCGTTGCCAGCACAGCGGTGGTTCGGGTCAAAAAAGAGGCTGAACCCTTAGCGCCGAACACCGTACCCGACGCCCCACTGCCGAAGGCCGCCCCCATATCGGCGCCTTTGCCGTGTTGTATCAGGATCAACCCGACCAGGCCAACGGCCAGAAAGAGATGAAATACTGTCAATAGAGTTTGCATATGCCCAGTTACCTGTTCAGTCGGCCGCAGTACAGATACCCAGAAAATCCTCGGCCTTGAGGGACGCCCCTCCGATCAGACCGCCATCGATATCGGGTTTCCCAATCAACTCCTTGGCATTGTCCGGTTTCATCGAACCGCCATAAAGGATCCGCAACCCCTCGGCCACATCCTGATTACTCTCCGCCACCCTGGCGCGAATGAACGCATGCACCTCTTGCGCCTGTTCCGGTGTCGCTGTCCTGCCGGTGCCGATGGCCCAGACCGGCTCATAGGCGACGACCCCATCGGCCAGGGCGTCAGCCTCTTGCAGCGCGATCACCGCATCAAGCTGACGCGCCACCACCGCATTGGTAGTGCCCGCTTCCCGCTCCTCAAGCGTCTCTCCGACGCAGAGTATAGGCATCAAACCCGCAGCGCGCGCTGCGGCGAATTTCTTCGCTACCAGCTCATCGCTCTCGGCATGATAACCGCGGCGCTCGGAGTGACCGACAATCACATACTTGCAGCAAAAATCATTGAGCATCGGAGCCGCGACCTCACCGGTATAGGCCCCCGACATCTCTGTGGAGAGATCTTGACCGCCCCAGGCAATTTCACTGCCGGTAAGCCGCTTCTGGGTCTCGGGGAGATAGACATAGGGGGGACAGACCGCCACTTCCGCGCTCTTCACACGCCCGATACCGCGCTTGATACCGTCCAATAAGCCACGGATACTTTCGAGCGAGCCGTTCATCTTCCAGTTCCCGGCAACCAGTGGTCTGCGCATGCCTTCACTCCTGAGGTAAAAGAAAGCGCGCTAGCTTAACGGTCAACGCGCCCAAAATCAATCTTCTTCGATCAACCTATGTCGACAGTCTCGGATCAGGCTGGTTTTTCACTCAGCCTCCACAACCGTTTGAACCGCTGCGGCTATGCTGCCCGACAAACGTTCGACCTGAGCCTCGTCACTTCCCTCGACCATGACGCGAATCAGCGGCTCGGTGCCGGAAGGCCGCAATAACACCCGCCCGGCGCTCCCCATCTCGACCTCGGCTTCGCGCACCGACTTTTTCACCGCTTCCGACTCCATGATCTGTTGCGGCATCCTGCTGCCCAGGTGGATGTTGGTCAGTTTCTGGGGATATTTACTCATCCCGGCGCTCAGCTCTCGTAGAGGCCGACCCGTGGCATGCACCTCCGCCAGAACCTGCAGGGCCGACACAATGCCGTCACCGGTGGTTGTACGGTCCAGACAGATGATGTGTCCCGACTGCTCGCCACCGAGCACCCAGCCCTTTTTCGACAGGCGCTCCATGATATATCGATCACCCACCAGGGTTCGCTCAAACACCACCCCATGCTCCCGCAGGGCATGCTCAAGGCCGAGATTACTCATCAAGGTGCCCACCACGGCCCCTTTGAGCTCGCCCAGCCGCATCCTTGAACAAGCGATGATATAGAGGATCTCATCGCCGTCAACCTCATTACCCTGATCATCAACCATGATCAGGCGATCACCGTCACCGTCCAGGGCAATGCCCAGGTCCGCGCCATGCTCCAGCACGGCCGCCTTGAGATACGCCGGATAGGTCGAACCGACACCGTCATTGATATTGAACCCGTTCGGCTGATTGGCGATGGCTATGACATCCGCCCCCATCTCGTCAAACACATGGGGAGCGATGTTGTAGGTTGCGCCGTTGGCGCAATCGACCACGATCTTCATGCCTTTGAATCTTGTCTTGAGCGGAATCGTACTTTTACAGAACTCGATATACCGACCTTCAGCCGCCATCTTCTTGGCTCTGCCGAGATTGGAGGAGTCGACCGTCACCAAGGGTTTTTCCATCTCGGCCTCAATGGCGCACTCCACCTCATCCGGAAGCTTGAGGCCCTCCGCTGAGAAGAACTTGATACCGTTATCCTGATAAGGATTATGGGAAGCACTGATCACTATCCCTGCCTGGGCATGCAGGGTGCGGGTCAAATAGGCGACACTGGGCGTCGGCATGGGGCCCAGCAGGGTGATGTCGACGCCGGCCGCCGTCAGTCCCGCTTCGAGCGCCGATTCCAAGAGATAACCGGAGATTCGCGTATCCTTGCCGATCAGTACCCGGCTCTTCGCTTCAGTACCGAGAACCCGGCCTATCGCCCAACCTAGCTTCAGAACAAATTCCGGGGTGATGGGGCCTTCGCCGAACCGGCCGCGGACGCCATCCGTTCCAAAATATTTTCGACTCACTAAACTGCCCTCGTTAGTGTGGTGTGGCGGATCGAACCGAGGATACCACCTTCAAGGCATCAACCGTTGCACGAACCTCGTGTGTCCTTATGATAGCGGCGCCTTCAATTACGGCAAGCACCGCTGCGGCAACGCCAGCGAAGACCCGTTCGTTCACAGACACATCCCCAACCAACGACCCGAGCATCGATTTCCTTGAGACACCCACCAACAGAGGGGCATTGAGCGAGGTCAGCGACCGCAGCTCTTTGAGCAGTATCAGATTGTGTTGCAGGGTTTTACCAAAGCCGAATCCAGGATCGATGATCAGCTTGCCGCGGGCGATACCTGCGGCTTCGCAGGCTTCCAGGCGTTGCTGCAAAAAAGTCTTGACCTCATCCGCCACATTGTCATATCGCGGTGCGTCCTGCATGGAGCGTGGTCTACCCTGCATATGCATGAGACAGACGGGAACAGTGGTTTCGGCAGCCGCCGGCAGGGCTCCGGGTTCACGCAATGCCAATACATCGTTGATCATCCCGGCACCGGCGGATACCGCCTCACGCATCACCAAAGGCTTGCTGGTATCGATGGAGATAGGGACCGGAATCCGCTCCGCCAGGATCTCTATCAGCGGAATGACCCGATCCAATTCCTCGTCGGCCGAGACCGGCCGAGAACCGGGACGGGTCGACTCGCCGCCGATATCGATGATTGCCGCCCCCTCCTCCACCATCCGCAAGGCATGCTCCAAGGCGGCATCAGGGCGCTGAAAGCGCCCGCCATCGGAAAAGGAGTCCGGCGTCAGGTTGAGAATGCCCATCACCTGGGGCGAGCCCAGGTGAAGGGGTTTTCCGGCACAATCGAGGATCAAAGAGGGTGTTGCTTGTCAGTGCTGACCGGCGGGACCACCAATGGCGCCGGAGACATCATCCGAGGAGGGCGCCTCACCGGAAGGCCGGGTGTCATCATCCGATCCCATATCGTCATCCGCCCAATCTTTCGGCGGACGAGGGGATTTGCCATCCATGATGTCATCGATCTGCCCGCTATCGATGGTCTCGTACTTCATCAACGCATCGGCCATCTTGTGCAGTTTCTCGACATTTTCGTTGAGAATAGTCTGAGCATGTTCGTAATTTCGATCGATGAAATTGCGAATCTCTTCATCGATCCTATGCGCGGTATCGTCAGAGACATTCTTATGCTGAGTTACGGAACGACCGAGAAAGACCTCTTCCTCCTCCTCGCTGTACATCAACGGACCCAAACGCTCTGAAAGCCCCCACTTGGTCACCATGTTGCGCGCCAGCTCAGTGGCGCGTTTGATATCGTTGGAGGCGCCGGTGGTCACCTTGTCGATGCCGAAGATCAACTCCTCAGCGATGCGGCCACCGAACAAGCTTGAAATCTGGCTTTCCAAATGTTGCTTGCTATAACTATAACGATCCCCCTCAGGCAGAAACATGGTGACGCCCAAGGCGCGGCCACGGGGAATGATGCTCACTTTGTAAACCGGATCATGGGAAGGCACCAGACGGCCGACGATGGCGTGACCGGATTCGTGGTAGGCGGTCAGCTTTTTCTCGTCCTCGCTCATCACCATGGTGCGGCGTTCCGTGCCCATCATGATCTTGTCCTTGGCCTTCTCCATCTCCTCCATGCTGACCAGGGACTTGTTTGCACGTGCGGCAAACAGGGCCGCTTCGTTCACCAAGTTGGCCAAATCGGCACCGGAAAAGCCCGGTGTACCGCGGGCGATGATAGCGGACTTGACGTCTTCAGATGCAGCCACCTTGCGCAAATGAACCTTGAGGATCTGTTCACGACCGCGCACATCCGGTAAGGGCACCACAACCTGGCGGTCGAAACGTCCCGGCCTCAGGAGGGCGGGATCGAGTACGTCCGGACGGTTAGTGGCGGCAATCACGATAACGCCTTCGTTACCCTCGAAACCGTCCATCTCCACCAGCAGTTGGTTGAGGGTCTGCTCACGCTCGTCATGACCACCGCCAAGCCCTGCGCCACGATGGCGGCCCACCGCATCGATCTCATCGATAAAGATGATACAGGGGGCGTGTTTCTTCGCCTGCTCGAACATATCGCGTACGCGGGAGGCGCCGACACCGACAAACATCTCGACAAAATCGGAACCGGAGATGGTAAAGAAGGGCACCTTGGCCTCGCCGGCGATCGCCTTGGCAAGCAGGGTCTTGCCGGTACCGGGAGACCCGACCATCAATACGCCCTTGGGTATTTTGCCGCCGAGTTTCTGGAACTTGGAAGGATCGCGCAGGAAGTCGACCATTTCGGAGACTTCCTCCTTGGCCTCTTCCACGCCGGCCACGTCATTGAAGGTCACCTTGACCTGATCTTCGCTCAACATCCGCGCCTTGCTCTTGCCGAACGACATGGCGCCGCGGCCTGCTCCACCGCCCTGCATCTGGCGCATGAAGAATATCCACAGGCCGATCAGCACGAATAACGGAAACCAGTTGATCAGGATATTCATCAACAGGGAGGGTTTTTCCGGCGGGGTGGCGACGATCTCGACATTGCTGTTGAGCAGATCGCTGACCAACATGTCGTCACCGGGACTGTAGGTGGAGAAACGCTGCCCAGAAGTCAGGGCGCCGTTGATATCGCGGCCGTTGCCGCTGAACTCGACCTCTTTCACCTGCCCCGACTTCACATTGATAATAAACTCGGAATAGCTCATCGGTTGAGCCTTCGGCTGGGTAGTGGAAAAATTATTAAAGACCGTCATCAAGACGATGGCGATCACCACCCAGAGAATCAAATTTTTTGCCATGTCGTTCAAAACGTAAAAACCTCTTAATCTATTTTTTCCGCATTGGCATCTGCGTATCGGGTTGTCGAATTCGATGCCGCCCGCTCCAGGCCGGGGAATTCGCTCTTACCCCGAAAAAACCCGATACTGTTGTGCAAATATCTGATTTATCGGGTTTACCGGTTGGTACGGTACACTATCTTAAAGTTCCCTGCTACCAGATAGATCTCGCGGCTTTTCGCCCTGGAGGCGCTGGGTTTCCGGCACACCACACGGCCAAATGCACTACGAAGCACCCTCAGATACTCATCAAATCCCTCGCCTTGAAATACCTTAGCGACGAAATCGCCTCCAGGCTTTAATACTTGTTGCGCAAAATCGAGCGCCAGTTCGCAAAGATAGATGGCGCGGGGCTGATCAACGCTGGCCATACCCGTAACATTGGGCGCCATATCGGAAATTACAAGGTCGACAGGCTCTCCGACCAGTAGATCTCGCATCTCCTGCAGCGGCAGGGGCTCTCGAAAGTCGCCTTGAATGAAATCCACCCCGGCAATAGGATCCATCGGCAGTATATCGAGAGCCAACACTTGTCCCTTCTCCCCCACTAAATTTCGTGCAATCTGGCTCCAACCACCAGGTGAGGCGCCGAGATCCACCACCCGCATACCTGGCCGGATAATCTCGTCTTTCTCCTGAATTTCCAACAACTTGAAGGCTGATCGCGAGCGATAGCCGGCCTTTTGGGCCTTCTTCACATACTCGTCGTTGAAGTGGCGATCGAGCCACTGGCGGCTGCTTTTGCTGCGTTTCACCAAAACCTCTGGGGGTTAATGTTGAATTGATGGGACGTGCGCTGCGCGCGCAGCTTGATCCTCCCTCATCCTAGGAAAGAGGGAGACCCTCCATTCCATCATACCCCGAAAAGGGCTAGTGTAGTGCCCTATACTAATAAAGCGCGCAAGGCATCATCTTGGCGTTTTCAGCGTAACGAGAAGCCATTAGCCGCTAGGCGCATTGCGCCGGGAATGGCGCGCCCTTTCCAAGCAACTCGGCTTAGAGCCCTAAGGTTTTTTACTCTGACTCCAAATACCGGGTCAGGGAGAACAAAGCGTATTCAAAACCGCCCGGCAGTATCCGGTTTTCGAAAGAGACAGAAATCGCCCTCATTCGATCACTGTTCCGGTAACGGAACGGGCGGCCGGAGCGCACTTAGGCTGTCCGAGAAAACGATGATGCCATAAGCACATGGCATCGATCAGATCGCTAATATCACCAATGGTGACGGTAGATAAAGCCTCCGTAAGAGATGAAGCCGGCCGTTTAAAGGCAGACTTTTCACTGCTTTGCTCAAAGGGCGCTGTCTCTGCTGATTTATTGACGCTCCGAACTCAGAATAGGACACCTGAGGCCCTGTCAAGGTGGAGTGAACTCCACAACCTACGAGATGGTCTACTACTACTAATTGAAGTTATTACCAGCCCCATCTCAGTGATTTTAACCACAGAGCCGATCTACCCAGACACCCATTCAAACTGTTGCTGCGATATAGCCCGACTGGATAAATCAAATCAGTTATGAAAAACCTGAAAGAATTTTTACGTCTTGAGTCTGCCAGCGGCATACTTCTATTGATAGCAGCCATACTGGCGATGGCGGTTGAAAACTCAGCCGCTAAAAACTTCTACGATGCCTTGCTTGGAACACCTGTTGAAATCAGAATTGCTGAGTTTGAAATTGCCAAGCCTTTGTTGCTTTGGATTAACGATGGCCTTATGGCCATTTTCTTTTTCCTCATCGGCCTTGAAGTAAAGCGTGAAGTCTTAGCCGGAGAATTGTCTGATCACTCCCGTGTAATTTTACCCATTATTGCAGCAATTGGCGGCATGGCCATTCCTGCCGCAATTTATGTTTCAATAAATTGGGGTGACCCCATCGCCATGAAAGGTTGGGCAATCCCATCAGCCACGGATATTGCTTTTGCGCTCGGTGTTCTTGCACTTCTCGGAAGTCGGCTACCACAAGCGCTAAAACTGTTTCTAATGACCTTAGCGATAATTGATGATTTGGGCGCTATCATTATTATCGCAGTCTTCTATACGGCTGACTTATCCCTCCTTTCCTTGCTTCTTGCTTCAATCGCGGTAATTGTTTTATTTATCCTGAATCGCAGTGGGGTATTAGGATTAACACCCTACATACTCGTCGGTGTAGTGCTTTGGTCGGCGGTTCTCAAATCCGGCGTTCATGCAACGCTTGCCGGGGTATTGACAGCATTCTTTATTCCATTCAAGAAAAGGCCGGGAGAGTCGCTAACTCAACTGGAAAAACTGGAACATGACCTTCATCCATCAGTCGCTTTCGGTATTTTGCCACTATTTGCATTTGCCAATGCCGGCATTCCCCTTGAGGTGATGACGCTTGAATTCTTACTTCACCCGGTTCCTTTAGGTATTGCTACAGGTTTATTTTTCGGTAATCAGTTTGGTGTGTTTGGTTTTAGTCTGCTTGCAATAAAGCTCGGCATAGCGAAAATGCCCCCAGACGTAAGTTGGTTGCAATTATACGGAGCCGCTTCACTCTGTGGAATCGGTTTTACGATGAGTTTATTTGTTGGTTCTTTAGCATTCGAGCATGGCGGTCCTGATTTTTCGGTAGACGACAGACTTGGAATTCTTGTTGGCTCGGTTGCATCCGGTATATTGGGTTATTTCATACTACGCATTGCCGCTAACAATAAAAACAGCCATCGTGGTTCATAGACGCCTGACTGAACGATGTGCGAACAAACTTCTTCATCGGCTCCAAACGGCGACAGCGCGATCCAGGTCATTAGCTGACTGTAGCCTAGGGGGTGTTCTCAATCATCGTTCGCGGCGTGATTCCGGCCCTTTTCCGCGCTGGCGGCGTTGCGATTCGTTGCAATAGAATGACTATTGCGCCTCATCGCGCCTTGCCAGCACGAAAAATGACTCAGAATCACGCTCACTCAGGTAATTGAGAACACCCCCTAGTCTACCTCATCGTAGATACTCATGTCTTGGAAACCATCGGCATGGACTTGTTGAAAAACAGTCTGTAGCAGACGATTACGAGTTTGCATCGCAAATTTCAGGAAACGTTTTCTGAAAGAACCGGAAGCTCTGTTTGTAGAAATTCTATTGATGGACACTGGTCTGCATTGGATGGATGAAAAAGAAGATAAAGAAGTCTTGTTCCATGAAAACGCAAGCCGGCTCTTACCAATATCCGAGTAAAACGATCGGGTTCTTGTGCCGGATGCAACCGTCTGTTGGTGTCTTCACAGTAAGTCCGACGGGTTCCTAGCGCGATGTAACGTATAAACTGCACCGATCAGCGAGACCACCCAGCCGTTAGCTGCCAGACACGTTATGCAGGGAATGGCGCTCCCTTCCCAAGCAACGCAACAACGCAGGTGACGTCTTAACGTCTCGCCCAAGGGGGCATGTCAAGGTAATATTGATGGATTCAGGCTTAAACCAGGAGACAATAGACTGGTATTGGCATCTATCGCATTCAGGAATAGATATTAAATATCATTAAAAACAATAGGTTGGTAATTTATCGATTGATATTGAACGCCGTTTTTCGGATTGTAGCCATTTCTGCCGAAAAGTCCTGAAAAGTGTTCCTGCCATACTGGAACAATTGTTTGCGCAGGATACGCTCCCTGTGATAGAAACCGATATGATACTGATGATAAGCGGCGTCATCACCCTCATCGCAACCTGCATCGGCATCGGCATCGGCGGGTTTTCCCTGACAATCACCGCTTTACCGGCAGTGCAGAGCTGCGGCTATTGTGGAAACCTCTACCCGGCTGCGGCCATATTGGTATTGAATAGGCTATTATTGTTAAAGTTCAGGACACTGAAGCATGGGCTAACCGCCTGTATATATTTTTTTTAATTTAGAGGGAAGCAGGAAGCTATCGCGCATGGAAAACTCGATAATGGCAGGATTCTATGGTTGATTGTTGCTCTTCCGGCACATCCGATACCGTGTCTTCGAGCTCTTATAGACGCCCGAAAAACGGCATTGAGTATCGTAACGTATCAGCAGGAATTATTGCCCATCACCTAAATCAACCGTGGCAGTGGCTTAGCCATAACCGGAGCTACTGTTTTCGTCAGGGCCCTGAGTATAATGCGGTCCGCTTTTCTGAAGATGGCGTGGTTATCCTGAAATCGCAGATTCATGCTCGGGCAACTATAAAACCAACTTCTAAAGATACTCTGGTCTGTTACCGCTTCGGGATCACCAAGGCCGATGCCCTGAACAACCCGGATCTAAGAATTTTATCATCGAACAGACAAAGCCGGGGCTTTGCTCATGTGAAACCGGTAATCTGTCCGGGCGCTGCTGTTTAAAGGATTTCCCGCATGACTCTCACCACATACAGACAGATATTCTGCGCACATCCGGCAGCCGAATGGGGGTGGAGCCGGCCATATCTCCGATCATAGAATATTCTAGTCGGCCTCGGTTCTTCGTATATTTATCATGATAAATAACAAATTCATTATAGCGTTTTCCAGCCTTTTCCTTACCTCCATAGCACAGGCTGAAACTGATGAAAGGTTAGACCATTTCCTCTCATTAAGTCTGGAAGAGTTGATGGCTTTGGAAATTACCATTTCCACCGACACGAAACAGACGGTCGCAAAAGCGCCGGCAGCGGTTACCGTTATAACAGCAAAAGACATCAAAGCCACCGGCTCCACCAATCTCGCTGAAATACTGGAAAGTGTCCCGGGCATTCATGTCAGGGCCAGCCAATTTGCATCAAGGCCCTTAGTACAGTTTCGAGGCGCCAGCGCCACACAGACGCTGCTGATGGTCAATGGCACCCCGATGAGGGATTTGATGTGGGTGTTCGGTATTTTCTGGAAAGGGCTGCCGACAAGCATGATTGAACGCGTTGAGATCATTCGTGGTCCCGGCTCCTCCCTGTTTGGGGCGGATGCATCAGCCGGCGTGATCAACGTAATTACCAAAACCGCCGGAACGATTAAGCACTCCGAAGTAGGGGTAAGAAAGGGCGGCTTTGACACGAATACCGGCTGGATACAGTACGGAGGCGACTGGAACGGTTTCAATGTGGGCTTGACAATGGAATCATACAGCACCGACGGCCACGATCCGCATATTGAAACGGATGCCCAAACCATACAGGACCAAGCCATGGGCACTGATGCGTCACTTGCCCCCGGCAATGCCCGTTTCGGCTGGCGCAATACGGATGTTCGCGTCTCGGTTGCCAAGGAGCACTGGCGCCTTCACCTTGACTATATGCGCCATCGTGACCTTGAGATAGGGCTTACGGGCGCCGGCGTATTGGATCCGGTCACCCGCGCAAGCAACAACCGGTTTAACATCGATTTGCTCTATCTGAACGATAATTTTCATGGAGATTGGAGCCTTGATGCGGAACTTAGGTATCGGGATCTCGAATACACGTCAGGGGATGGTTTTCAGGAGCACCCTCCCGGGGCCTTTGATGGGGATTATCCGGATGGCGTCATCAATCAGATGCGATCATCGGAACGTCGGCTTGCTTTCGAGATCAGTGGGCTATATAGAGGCATTGATGATCATTCCCTGCGATTGGGGGTGGGATACACTTGGCAGGATCTCTACCATGTCGAGCAGTTTATCAACAGGGGAATAGGACCGGACGGAAATCCGCTGCCGCCTAATGGACCGCCGATGGATATCTCCGACACCCCGTATGCCTTCGCCCCGGAAAAGATGCGAAAAATCAACTATCTTTTTCTACAGGATGTGTTGGCCCTCTCCGACGAGTGGGAACTGACCGCCGGAGTGCGATACGACCACTATTCCGATTTCGGAAAAACGCTGAATCCACGCTTGGCATTAGTCTGGCAAAGCACGGACAAACTCACCACGAAACTGATGTACGGCCTAGCCTTCCGCCCACCCTCCTTTCAAGAGCTATTCGCTGAAACATCATTCACCCTTCCGAACCCGAATCTCGAACCGGAACGTTCTAAGACAATAGAGTTGAGCTTCTCTTACCTGGCCAATAGGGATTTGAATCTAGGCATGAACGTCTACCGTTTTCAGCAATCCGACTTCATTCGCGCCGGCACCGTTCCGGGACTGTCGAAACCGCAATATCAAAATGCCGGCGAACACATGATTCGCGGCATTGAACTGGAAGCCCGTTGGCAGGCAATGAAAGCTCTGCGGATATCCGGTAACTATACCCTCCGCGATCCTGACAATAATGAATTTCGCACCGTTGATGAACCGAAAAAGGATGCCTACCTACGCGCGGACTGGCATTTTTCGCCTGACTGGAACTTGAACCTGCAGGCCAACTGGATTGGAGAACGTATTCGGAGTAACAACGACGATAGATCCTCGCTCAATGACTATCTTGTTGCAGACACTACCGTTCGTTTTACAGGACTGAAAAATTGGGAGTTTGCCGCTTCCGTGCGCAATATGTTTGATGAAGATGCGCGGGAACACACAGGTTCCTCTGTCCCAAACGATCTACCGCTACCGGAACGCAGTTATTTTGCAGAGATACGATATAACTTTACGGACGATTTAACGAAATAAAACGGTCAGGAGGAGCACACCGATGAAAAATACACTAGGGATAGTCTGGCTGGTAGCTGCCGAGCAGCTCCGCTATAGCGATTATCATCACAGGGTCGGCATCCCTCACTTCACGAACGGAGCACCTTTCAATAGGATCGTCTTCTAGAAACCGGATTTAGACACGTGACGACAAGGTTGTTGATTTGCGCCGCTCTTTGCATGCTCGCCAGTGCATTGCCAGGCGCCATCGCCCAGGACTCAAAAGAGGAGGTCAGCCTGCTCAAGGCCGTCTTTATATACAACTTTGCCAAGTTCACCCGCTGGCCGGATAGCGCTTGGCAAGGCGAAAACGCTCCGCTGACCCTATGCTCCGTCGGGAAAGACAAACTGGTGGATGAGCTTGAACGGCTCAGCGGCAAAACAATCATGGGGCGCCCGGTAACCATACAACCGCAAGCGAACAGCCGGATTCCGGGGAACTGCCAAGTACTTTACATTGCGGCCTCTATGCAGGGACACTACGATGAAATCATTGCATCCATGCGTGGCGAGCCGGTCTTAACAGTCAGCGAACTGCCTCAATTCGCGCATTCGGGAGGGATCGTCGAACTCTACCGCAAAGATGGCCGGGTTCGTTTTATCATTAACCTGCGTGTCGCCCGTGAAGCGGGATTGGAGCTCAGCTCCCGTCTACTCAATCTGGCCCGAGTGGTCGGACGGGAGGAGAAACAATGAAGCTGTTGCATAACGCATCCATCAAGCAAAAGCTGGAAGCCATCATCCTGGCTACCGCCGCATCGGTACTGTTGCTTAGCCTGTTCCTGTTTATGGTGGTCGAGATAAAATCCGCCCGGGGCGAGGCCGCCACTCGCCACCAGGCATTGGCCTCGCTGCTCGGGGCCAACAGTAGCGCCGCTCTCGCCTTCCACGACCAACAGGCGGCGGCCGATATCCTCGCCACGCTCTCCACCCAGGTTGATGTGGTCCGGGCCGGTATTCTCCACCGGGACGGCGGAGTCTTTGCCGAATACCGGTCCCCTCAATTCGAGGCCGTTGGAGAAGTGGGTCGCCAGGAGGCATTGAATGAATTCTATTTCGGCTGGGTTGCGGTCGAAGAGCCCATTATTCTGGATGGAGAGTCCATCGGTTATTTCCGCATCGTCGGCGACATGAGCAGGGCCCGTTCCGCACTGATCCAGCAATCCCTCCTGGTACTGGGGGTATTCATTGTCTCCATGCTGTTCGCGCTACTCCTTTCCAGCCGTTTTCAACGGGTGGTCTCGGTGCCGGTGCGACAACTGCTCGACACCATGGAAGCGGTAGCCGCCAAGCGGGACTTTGGCCGCCGGGCCGAACGCATCAGTAATGACGAACTGGGCACCCTGGTGGACGGCTTCAACATCATGCTCGACCGGATCCAGAGCTACGACCGTGAACTGAACGCTTACCACCAGGATCTGGAGCACCTGGTAGCGGAACGGACCCGAGAGCTCGAATGGGCTAAGGAAGGGGCCGAGGCCGCCAGCCAGGCAAAGAGCGATTTCCTTGCCACCATGAGCCATGAGATCCGCACTCCCATGAGTGGTGTGATCGGTTTTACCAGTCTGCTGGAGAAGACTGACCTCAACGAGCAACAGCGCGACTACGTCCGCATCATCACCAGTTCAGCCGGTAGTCTGCTCAACATCATCGATGACATTCTCGATTTCTCGAAGATGGAGGCAGGCAAGGTCAACCTGGAGTGCAGTAACTTCGTCCTGGAGACATTGATAGACGGCGTACGCGTCCTTTTCACCCCAAAGGCCTTGGACAAGGGACTGGAACTGATGACCTATGTGGCCCATGACGTTCCCCCGGTGCTGTTCGGCGATCCGGCGCGGCTTCGACAAGTGCTGATCAACCTGGTCGGCAATGCGATAAAGTTTACCGACAAAGGACAGGTCGCCATCAGCATCAAAAAAGAGTCTCAGGATAACCGCCGGATCACCCTGCGCATCACCGTACGCGACACCGGCATAGGCATCACCCCGGAACAGCAGGAACAGCTATTCCAGCCCTTTCAGCAATGTGACGGTTCGATCACACGGCATTACGGCGGAACCGGCCTCGGGCTGGTGATTGCCCAACGATTGGTCTACATGATGGGCGGAGAAGTCACCCTATCCAGCATCCCCGGGGAGGGTTCAACCTTTACCACCCTGGTTCGCCTGGACCTGCCGAAGGGAGAAGGCATGGCCGATGCGCCCTTGGTTAACCCCTCTTCTGACAGAAATCCGGTTCAATCACTATCCCACTTGGGTGGATCCGGATCGCTACTCGCCGACAAGACCATCCTGGTGGTCGATGACAGCACCGTCAATCTGATGCTGGCCAAAACATTGCTTGTCAACGAAGGTGCAGACGTGGTGGCGGTGCAAAGCGCCGTCGAGGCGCTTGAGCGGATCGCCGGCCAGTCCTTTGATTTGATCCTGATGGATCTGGAAATGCCGGAAATGAGCGGAATCGAGGCGGCCCGGAAACTGCGCCGGCCGCACAGCGGCACCGAGAAGATACCGATCATAGCAGTCACCGCCCATGTCCTGCCACAGAAACGCCGGGAAGTGATAAAGGCCGGGATGAATGATTTGCTGGCCAAGCCGTATCTCCCGGAACAGCTCTACGCCATTATCGCCAAGTGGTGCGCCGGCGTTCGCTACCAAAGCGATTCAACCCGACAGGGCACTGACATGGAGGACGACTTGCCGATTTACAATCGTGAAACGGCCCTCGCAACCGTAGGTGGAGACGAGCACACAGCCCAGTTGATCCTTGAGGAATTTCTGAACAGGTTACCGGACAATGAAACGGCTATACGCGAAGCTCACTCCGGCGCCGACTACCCTGCCCTATACCAGGCTGTACACAAACTCGCAGGCTCCGCCGGCAGCAGTGGCGCATCAAGACTCCACACTGAAGCCATGCACCTTAAGGATATCTTGAAAATGAACCCCTTACCGGTGGCGCAAATCGACGCAAGCGTCTCTGCCATACTCAGTCAGACCAGCCGTTTTTATGAAATATTTCACCGCTTGAACTCCGGTCCGGTTCAGCCTGAGAACCTATAAATACCAATATTCCCAGCGATCCCGGTTTTTCGTATATTTGTTGTGATAGATAACCCTAAAAAGAGCAATTGTGATATTTTTCATCTATGCGCCTCTCGATTCGACACCCTGCCGCGCCCCGCTCAGGGTATTGACGAAAATCCTCAGACCGATCTTCACGCCTGGTCAAGATAACGGCATAGCAGTGCGTTTTCCACCTTGCCGGTCGGCAGCAGGACACGCACCTGGTAACCACCCCCCGACGCCTCCGGCATGCGGTTCCCCTGGCGATCCTCCATCCTCTCCAAGACAAAACTGTGGTTGCCCGCCGGAGTCATGAGTTCCAAGCGATCGCCAATGCGTATCTTGTTTTTCACCGCCAGGTCGACCAGGCCTGATGCCGAATCGATGCCGGTCACTTCACCGACAAACTGTTGTCGTTCGGTCTGTGAACTGCCGTAGCGGTAGTTCTGCAACTCCTGTGATTCGTGACGCTGATAGAAGCCGTCGGTGTAGCCCCGATTGGCCAGGCTCTCCAGATCGGCCATCAACTCAATCTGAAAGGGTCTTCCGGCGATAGCATCATCGATCGCCCGGCGGTAGACCTGGGTGGTGCGGGCCGCATAGTAGTGGGACTTGGTGCGGCCCTCGATCTTCAGACAATCCACGCCGATCCGGACCAGCCGTGTGACATGCTCAACGGCCCGAAGATCCCGTGAGTTCATGATATAACTGCCGTGTTCGTCTTCGAAGACCGGCATCCGTTCCCCCGGCCTGCCGTTTTCCTCAAGGTAGTAGAGATCGTCCGCCTCGGCATGCCGGGACACCCCGCCGGGTCCCTCCCCATGGCCCGGAGGGGCCTCGGACTTGGAGAGTTTGTAGTCCCAGCGGCAGCTATTGGTGCAGGCGCCCTGATTGGCGTCCCGGTGGTTGAAATAACCCGATAGCAGACAACGCCCCGAATAGGCAATGCACAGAGCCCCGTGGATGAAGACCTCCAACTCCATTTCCGGGCAGGACTGCCTGATCTCCTCTACCTCTTCAAGAGAGAGTTCTCGTGAGAGAATCACCCGGCTTACGCCCTGCCGTTGCCAGAAACGCACTGCTTCGGCATTGACTGTGTTGGCCTGCACGGAGAGGTGGATAGGCATCGTCGGCCATCGTTCCCTCACCATCAGAATCAGTCCCGGATCAGACATGATCAGGGCGTCCGGACCCATCTCGATCACGGGCTGCAGATCCTTGACGAAGGTCTTCAACTTGGCGTTATGCGGCATCAGGTTACACGCCATATAGAAACGCCGCTGCCGAGCGTGCGCTTCGGCAATGCCGATCGCCAGATTCTCCTGCAGAAAATCGTTATTCCTTACCCGCAGGCTATAGCGGGGCAGACCTGCGTAGACGGCATCGGCGCCATAGGCGAAGGCATAGCGGGCACTCTTCAACGTGCCTGCGGGAGAGAGAAGCTCAGGCCCTTCGGCCTGCCTGCCGCTCAACGGAGCGTCACCTGAAATGTCTCAGCCGTGATGCCGAGAATCAGGCGCTCTCTCTCCACCTCCAAGTCGATGCTTTCACCCACAGCCTTGTCCATCAGGGCGATACGGATATCCGCATAACTGTTCACCGGCTGACCATCGATGGATAGTAAGCGATCATTCTTTTCGACCCCCGCATCGGCAGCGCCGCTGCCGCTGACAAAACCGCTCACCCGAGGCCGGTCATCGCTCAAATCAAGCATCACCCCAAGCTTACCTGAGGGGGGCAACGCCTGCTGATCGGCCAGAATCAGGAAATCCGCCATCTCCGGGTCCAGACCGGAGAGGACGCTCAGGTTGAGAACCACTGCCCGACTGGATGAAACACGACGGGAAAGGCGGTCGGGAATACCCCCTCCATAGATCAGATGTCCGACCCCGGCGAGGATCACCAGTTGCCGGCCGGGATGCTCATTCATCCATTCCGCCGCCCGTTGCGCCATCCCTTCATCCCACAACAATTGCGCATCGAAAAAATGTTCGAAATCCCTGCCCTTCATGTGCGGGTGGGAATCGAATATGGCCTGAATGCGTTTTCGATAGGATTCGTTCTCCCGGTCGATCTCGCTGGGCAGGCGTTGCTTTAACTCCTCGGACAGACTCTCTATGCCCTCTCGCCCAACCTGTTTAGTGATCTCGCTCTCCAGATTCAGCGCGATCAGGGGAATGCCGTGTTCCCTGGCATAGCGAAAAATCGGACGATAGAGCCGGAAATCGAAACGCCATCGGGTGAAGTACTCCGATTCACGAATCAGATCCGGTTCATCGATCTCACCGGCGATATAGCGGTCCAACACATGCTGAAAGGGTTGAAAAAAGAACTCCAGGCCGATAGCAAGGTCAGACTGATGGGCATGCAATCCCTTAATGATGGCCAACTGATTGAGATGATGTTGATATTGATCGTGGGACTCGCCGACGAATACCACCTGTCTATCGGCAATCTTCTCCACTAGACTGGACACATCTATCAGCGCGGAGAGGTCAACCACGGCGTTTGTGGATTCTTCTTCGGCATTTACCATTGTCAACATACAGGCCAGGATAATAAAAGCTAAATGATTAGGCAGCACGAACTTCTCCTCAGGTAATTACGATATCTTCCGAATGACAAATTGGGATACGACCCATTCAGGAGGCGGCGAATTCCAAGCTTTCACCGGGTATAGGGATTCAACAACCGGCAAACCTCTGTTATCGATATAATATTGTGCCTTATGACCAATAAATCACTCATCTGTTTCATCCTGCCCTGGCTTGGGGTGTTTTGCGATCCTGCCGTCGGCGCCCTGCCGGTTCACCATGACCTTCAGGTCGATCTCGACCCCGATACGCAACATCTGCGGGTGACAGACCGGATTGAACTGCCCGAAAACGAACCGATCAGCACAGCGTTTCTGCTGCACGAAGGACTCAATCCCCGCAGCCTGACCGCCAATGTGGAGATCTCCGAAACAGCGCGCATAGCGGGTCCGGCGCCGCTGGTCTCTTATCGGCTAAGGATGCCTGAAAAGAGACGCAGTTTCACCCTGGAATATGGCGGGAAGATCGCTCATCGACTCACCACCAACAGCGACAGCCCCGGACGAACCAGCCAGCGTCTCGCCGGCGCCATCTCGGCTGAAGGCGTCTATCTGGATGCCGGGTCAGGCTGGTATCCCTACTTTCCCGGCAGTCACCACACCTTCTCGCTCACCGTCAATCTGCCGCAAACCTGGCTCGCCGTCAGCCAGGGCGAAGGTCCGATGATTGAACAGCGCGATGATCGAACCCAGGTTCAGTGGCGCGAAGCGTCGCCGCAGGACGATATCTACCTGATCGCCGCGCCCTATCGCCTGTTTCGAAAGCCCATCGGCGACATCGAAGCACAGGTGTTCCTGCGCCAAGACGATGCCCTTATCGCCGAGCGCTACCTACAGGCAACGGATCGTTATCTGCAACTCTACGAAAGACTGATCGGCCCCTACCCCTACGCCAAATTCGCCCTGGTGGAGAACTTCTGGGAGAGCGGCTACGGCATGCCCTCCTTCACCCTGCTCGGTTCCAGGGTGTTGCGACTCCCCTTCATCCTGCATACCTCATATCCTCATGAGATTCTCCACAACTGGTGGGGAAACAGTGTCTACATCGATTATGCAACCGGCAACTGGGCGGAAGGGCTGACCAGTTACCTGGCGGATCACCTGCTGGACGAGCAGCGCGGCCAGGGGGCCAACCACCGCCGCACCGCGCTGCAGCGCTACCGGGATTTCATCCGCTCCGGGAACGACTTCCCGCTCACCGACTTCCGCGGCCGTCACGGAACGGCAAGCCAGGCCGTCGGCTATGGCAAGACCTTGATGTTTTTCCATATGTTGCGCCGCCGACTGGGAGACCCTGCCTTTATCGCCGGGTTGCAAGACTTCTACCGGAAAAACCGTTTCAAGAACGCCGGTTTTGCGGATCTGAAAAACGCCTTCGAACTGGCCGGCGGCCGGTCCCTGGAGGATTTCTTTCGCCAATGGACCGGGAGAACGGGAGCGCCCTCTTTAGCTATCCGCGATATCTCCGTGGAAAAAACCCCCAACGGACATCGTATTCGCGGAACCCTGCTTCAAACCCAGAAAGCCCCTCCCTATCCCATCGAAGCACCCCTGGTGATACACCAAGCCGAAGCCGGGCCATCACTGCATAAGGTCTTGATGCAGGAACGGCAAAAAACCTTTGTTTTTGAACTGTCCGGTACACCGCTACAGCTCGATGTCGATCCCTGGTTCGATCTGTTCAGACAACTCGACCCTTCGGAGACTCCGCCCACCCTGAGCGGCCTCTTCGGCAGCGAGCGCATTTTGATCGTTCTTCCGTCAAAGGCGCCTGAGCCATTGCTGGAGGCATACCGGCGGCTGGCCCGGCAATGGGCTGAGGGCTATCAGGACGCCGAGGTTCGCCTGGACAGTCAGCTTACGGCGCTACCGCAACAGCGTCCGGTTTGGTTGCTCGGCTGGGAGAACCGCTTCCTCCCGGCATTCACGGCGGAACTGGATGCCTACCCCTTCGCACAACAGCGAGACTCACTGACGATTTCGGGAAACGGTTTTCCCGTCAAAGACCACAGCTTCGCCATCACCCAGCGCAAACCGGAACACGGACAGACCATCGCCTGGGTAGCCGGCCGATCACCGGAGAGTCTGCCGGGGTTGGCGAGAAAGCTTCCCCACTACGGCAAGTATAGCTACCTGGCCTTTGCCGGAGACAAGCCGGAGATCCGTCTGAAAGGTCAGTGGCCCGTCACCCGGTCACCTTTGCGGGTCGCACTCTCACCGGAAAAGAGATTGCGTGAAGCGCAGGAGCCCGGGCCGCTTGTGGCGTCGCCCCGATAGTTTGCCTATCAGTAGTTTAGTATCAGGATGGATCGGTCAACTGCGGTTTTTAGGTTAAAGTGGGGTTGGGCCGCATTCTCTAAAGACGGCAAGTACTGGAAACCGGTGAATCCAGCCCTCAAAGAGAAGATGAAGCGGAAGAAATACTCAGCTACGGATGATCAGGCGACGAAAGAATCTTCGACGTAATGCTTGGTTCCTGTGTTTCATCTTTGGCTCTTTCCCTACTGCAGATGGCATGGCCGCAGGTCAGAAAGAATGCCGGAGCAGCGAGGATAGAGCCAATGACGGTAGACGAATTTGCACGCCGGGAAGAACAGCTCCTCATGCTGATTCATGACAAACTCAAACGGGAAGAGAGAAACCTTGGGTACAGCCGTTGGGCGAATGACCTTGTGATCCTCGTGAGATCGGAAAGAGCCGCGCACCGGGTTATGAAGGGCACGATGCTGCCATAGCGTTTCGAAATCGGCTGACGGTTTCAATCCACGCGCCTGTGAGGGCGCGACCAGCAAGGCGTTTAATCGGCCGTTCAAAACGCTTGTTTCAATCCACGCGCCTGTGAGGGCGCGACCGCACCAACTCTAGTATAAAGACGGACGTGCCGGTTTCAATCCACGCGCCTGTGAGGGCGCGACATCAGTTACACCCCATGCCGGAGCCAGGATTAAGTTTCAATCCACGCGCCTGTGAGGGCGCGACCCGCTTCTTTTTTGCCTTGCCATCGGCATCAATGGTTTCAATCCACGCGCCTGTGAGGGCGCGACTCTTAACGGCATTCAATGGGTCATTATTGGCGGGGTTTCAATCCACGCGCCTGTGAGGGCGCGACGATCGCTCTTTACGGCGATGAGCCTGATACAATTGTTTCAATCCACGCGCCAGTGAGGGCGCGACCCTTATCGATCCGACCGATCCTGTCCTCTAACTGTTTCAATCCACGCGCCTGTGAGGGCGCGACCCTCAACCTCAGCCAAGGTGTCTTTGTAAGCTTGTTTCAATCCACGCGCCTGTGAGGGCGCGACGTCAATGTCTTTTACAACTTCCACCGCCTTGATGTTTCAATCCACGCGCCTGTGAGGGCGCGACTAAGCTTGTATCCGGTGCCCTCGGCACTTGCTGTTTCAATCCACGCGCCTGTGAGGGCGCGAACTTATCCCGCTCTTAACGGCGGGGCTCTTCCTGAGGTTTCAATCCACGCGCCTGTGAGGGCGCGAAATGCCAATAGCTTCAGTCAGTAATTGATAAGAGGTTTCAATCCACGCGCCTGTGAGGGCGCGAAAATAAAAACCAAAGGCAATCGCAATCTCAGTTATGTTTCAATCCACGCGCCTGTGAGGGCGCGAATCGGACTCAGAGACCCTATCCAATAAAATGCTGGAGTTTCAATCCACGCGCCTGTGAGGGCGCGAATTACCGGTGCAGATTTAACGGGTGCTTGTCTAGTGTTTCAATCCACGCGCCTGTGAGGGCGCGAAGTTTCAGGCAGTGCGGCGTATTTTGAGGATATAAGTTTCAATCCACGCGCCTGTGAGGGCGCGAATCGGTACGGTCGATTGCCCGATGTGGGATTGTGCTGTTTCAATCCACGCGCCTGTGAGGGCGCGAAAGCTGCGGATCATGGCGAGCTGATGGTAAAACTGTTTCAATCCACGCGCCTGTGAGGGCGCGAACTGGGGCCGCGTGATGCCGACACCGTCAGTGTTGTTTCAATCCACGCGCCTGTGAGGGCGCGAACATGGACCTGTGCTTAGCCACACACTCAACCTTATGTTTCAATCCACGCGCCTGTGAGGGCGCGAATCCGCAGAATCTCCGGTAGAGGTAGGCTTTGATGTTTCAATCCACGCGCCTGTGAGGGCGCGAACTCCTTGTTTGAGCGAGACCACACTCTCGGATGGTTTCAATCCACGCGCCTGTGAGGGCGCGAAGCGAGTGTTGGTAAAGATGGCGGGTCGGGTAACGTGTTTCAATCCACGCGCCTGTGAGGGCGCGACGTTAATCCACGATCAACATGTGACATACGTTTAGTTTCAATCCACGCGCCTGTGAGGGCGCGACCTGGCAGCGCTAAGATAGCGCTCACTCTCTGCAGTTTCAATCCACGCGCCTGTGAGGGCGCGACAGATCGGCGTCGCTCTCTGAGGCGTCCTGCTCGGGTTTCAATCCACGCGCCTGTGAGGGCGCGACCCTTTAACCGCCCAGCCTGCTCGGCGCTCGGCTCGTTTCAATCCACGCGCCTGTGAGGGCGCGACATCATCTCAGCGTCGGCATATACGACTTTAACTGTTTCAATCCACGCGCCTGTGAGGGCGCGACCAACACGCTCCCAGGCTCTCCGGCGAAAGGTGACGTTTCAATCCACGCGCCTGTGAGGGCGCGACCGTACCAATGCTCCGGCATGGTCGCGCCGCCGAGTTTCAATCCACGCGCCTGTGAGGGCGCGACCATTGCCATCTATTACGAGAGCAATCGATCTGTCGTTTCAATCCACGCGCCTGTGAGGGCGCGACACCCTGAACGACAGCAACCAAGTGGATCTTGGCGGTTTCAATCCACGCGCCTGTGAGGGCGCGACGACTCATTGCCGACCAGGGTGATTGCTGTCGAAGGTTTCAATCCACGCGCCTGTGAGGGCGCGACGAAAGTGGCTTAGAAGGGCTCTCAGGGGGTGAGAGTTTCAATCCACGCGCCTGTGAGGGCGCGACTTCAGCTCCCGGAATGAGCAGTTCAATAACATTTGTTTCAATCCACGCGCCTGTGAGGGCGCGACGTAGGTGTAGTTGTCATGATAATTCTCCTATATCGTTTCAATCCACGCGCCTGTGAGGGCGCGACGGTTCCTGATGATGATGATGACGATGATGAGGAGGTTTCAATCCACGCGCCTGTGAGGGCGCGACGCTGTTGGAGCGGTATCGGTCGCTGGAAAAGGATGTTTCAATCCACGCGCCTGTGAGGGCGCGACATTGCTTATATGCATTCTTGTTGTCAATATCAAGTTTCAATCCACGCGCCTGTGAGGGCGCGACATCTGAATGCCTGGGGTGTTACTCGGGTTGTCTTGTTTCAATCCACGCGCCTGTGAGGGCGCGACGATCGTTTTGGATTTGGTGGGGACCTACATACCGGTTTCAATCCACGCGCCTGTGAGGGCGCGACTCTGGGATGCCCCTGATGTTGTAATAGCTTTCTTGTTTCAATCCACGCGCCTGTGAGGGCGCGACTTCTTATACATCTCAAACCAATCAGGAGAAATGGTTTCAATCCACGCGCCTGTGAGGGCGCGACCTTCGGGCATGTACGGCCAAATGTTATGTTCCACGTGTTTCAATCCACGCGCCTGTGAGGGCGCGACAGGATTATATGGTCATTTATGCGGGATTTGTTGCGTTTCAATCCACGCGCCTGTGAGGGCGCGACTGTTGCGTACTTACCAGACCCACCAATATTCGCAAGTTTCAATCCACGCGCCTGTGAGGGCGCGACAATTTGTGTACTTTATTTAATTACTGATATAGGAGTTTCAATCCACGCGCCTGTGAGGGCGCGACGCACTATCGAGATCACCCTGGACCCCGGCGTATGTTTCAATCCACGCGCCTGTGAGGGCGCGACCTGACTATTAGACATGTCTATTCTTCTGCTATGGGTTTCAATCCACGCGCCTGTGAGGGCGCGACGGGACATGATGCTCTCCTCTGCGTTGAGATGCATGTTTCAATCCACGCGCCTGTGAGGGCGCGACGGCAAAAAGTGTCGATAAAACCGGCGTGGCCATGTTTCAATCCACGCGCCTGTGAGGGCGCGACCGAATAACAAACCCCGCTTCTCCCGCGAGACAACGTTTCAATCCACGCGCCTGTGAGGGCGCGACTAGGGTACTCGCAGACGTTCGGGATAAAAGACCAGTTTCAATCCACGCGCCTGTGAGGGCGCGACCGTCAATGAGGGGGGTCAGGAATTCACGCTGGCCGTTTCAATCCACGCGCCTGTGAGGGCGCGACCCCTCGCCTTTCCAAGTGACAACGCCACAACCGGTTTCAATCCACGCGCCTGTGAGGGCGCGACGTAAAAAATGATGAATTTAACAGCGATAAACACGGTTTCAATCCACGCGCCTGTGAGGGCGCGACCTCAGCGGTCTTACTTTTAACGACTTGTGAAGCGAGTTTCAATCCACGCGCCTGTGAGGGCGCGACCACGCCGCTGACCCCTTTTTCCCACTTGTATACCGGTTTCAATCCACGCGCCTGTGAGGGCGCGACCACCTTAGGCCCCGCTCCTTGGGGCATAGTGGTGTTTCAATCCACGCGCCTGTGAGGGCGCGACGGAAAAACGGAATCTTACATCCACCAATTTAGACGGTTTCAATCCACGCGCCTGTGAGGGCGCGACGTCCAGCGAAGGTTAGATATCTTGATGTGATGTTGTTTCAATCCACGCGCCTGTGAGGGCGCGACCGGTCGTTGTCTGCAACAAACCCTCCATGATCCTGTTTCAATCCACGCGCCTGTGAGGGCGCGACTCGATATTGATGCGCGAGTAGACAACATAACGATTGTTTCAATCCACGCGCCTGTGAGGGCGCGACGCTTCGTATTCATCTGGAGGAGCCAGAGATCGAGTTTCAATCCACGCGCCTGTGAGGGCGCGACCTGATTCGACGGCTGAAGTCATCGCGTTGACTCACGTTTCAATCCACGCGCCTGTGAGGGCGCGACTAGACACTGCGCCGATCGCTCGGCAGGTTATCCAGTTTCAATCCACGCGCCTGTGAGGGCGCGACAGACATATCAGGTGGCTTGCGGTCAGCGGCGAACCGTTTCAATCCACGCGCCTGTGAGGGCGCGACTTGATATATACGGTTGTGGCTGATGTGGGTCAGCGTTTCAATCCACGCGCCTGTGAGGGCGCGACCTGGTCCGATAGTCATCGCTGGGGGCATTTATGATGTTTCAATCCACGCGCCTGTGAGGGCGCGACATGGCCGGATGCCGGCATCGATGCGCTGCAGCCCGTTTCAATCCACGCGCCTGTGAGGGCGCGACAACAGTCTGGGATAGATCAATCTCGCCCCAAGTGTTTCAATCCACGCGCCTGTGAGGGCGCGACCTCATAAGAGTTGAGAACTGCCACCATTAATGCGTTTCAATCCACGCGCCTGTGAGGGCGCGACCGGGTCTTCAGCCCGAACCGCTCGAAATTCAAGCGTTTCAATCCACGCGCCTGTGAGGGCGCGACCTAGCAGATAGCAACGCTCGACTCTCAACTAACGTTTCAATCCACGCGCCTGTGAGGGCGCGACCCCGACCCCGACCCGAACACGGAGATAAAAAGATGTTTCAATCCACGCGCCTGTGAGGGCGCGACGAGGGATCATGCGTATGCGTGCGATTTGTATAAAGTTTCAATCCACGCGCCTGTGAGGGCGCGACGGTCAGATAGTCATCGCTGGGGGCATTTGTGATGTTTCAATCCACGCGCCTGTGAGGGCGCGACCTTTCGTATATTAGCCATGTGCTTAGAAAGACAGGTTTCAATCCACGCGCCTGTGAGGGCGCGACGGTATATGCGGGGCTTTGTCGGTGGCGAAAACCGTTTCAATCCACGCGCCTGTGAGGGCGCGACTTGCGCTCTACAGATGGTTTGTCAGCGCTGAAGAGTTTCAATCCACGCGCCTGTGAGGGCGCGACTCTCTTGGCCTCACTACGGAGGCAGGCTAGTGAAGGTTTCAATCCACGCGCCTGTGAGGGCGCGACAGCCTTCTGGGGTTTTACAGGTTCCATCCAATCCGTTTCAATCCACGCGCCTGTGAGGGCGCGACCTGGTTACGTGTGCCGGGTTCGGGTGGTCGGCAGGTTTCAATCCACGCGCCTGTGAGGGCGCGACGCCAGAGGTATAAGTACCAGACATGGCAATTGGGTTTCAATCCACGCGCCTGTGAGGGCGCGACGACTGAGATGGTCAATCCAGGTTTCGGTCCATGGGTTTCAATCCACGCGCCTGTGAGGGCGCGACAAAACATCGTCACGACCTGTGTATTTATTAGTATTGGTTTCAATCCACGCGCCTGTGAGGGCGCGACGGGGGTCGAGATGAGCACATCTAAAACTAAAGCTGTTTCAATCCACGCGCCTGTGAGGGCGCGACCCGAGACGAGACTGCGCCCGGCGGTCAGCGGCTGTTTCAATCCACGCGCCTGTGAGGGCGCGACCTGACAAATGTGCCGCAAAACACGAGCGCGAAACCGTTTCAATCCACGCGCCTGTGAGGGCGCGACCTGCGGTCAACGGGATCGAGCAAACCGTGGCCACCGTTTCAATCCACGCGCCTGTGAGGGCGCGACACATCCAGCGGGCAGCCCGATTCTACTATCTGCAGTTTCAATCCACGCGCCTGTGAGGGCGCGACATACCGTGTGGCATCCCGTGCGGCAGCCTCTGCGGTTTCAATCCACGCGCCTGTGAGGGCGCGACATGAGCGTGATGATGATATCGAGGCTGAGTTGTCGTTTCAATCCACGCGCCTGTGAGGGCGCGACTACTCGATAGCATCATTTGAAAAACCGATGACAGTTTCAATCCACGCGCCTGTGAGGGCGCGACCCGCCAAGTCGGCCGTGATAGTGGTATGGCACAGTTTCAATCCACGCGCCTGTGAGGGCGCGACCCGGAACCGAGGGTCGAAGGATATCGACGCGCGGGTTTCAATCCACGCGCCTGTGAGGGCGCGACCGCCCAAGTCTAACTCACTGAAGTTAATAATCCAAAAATCAACATTCCGCTAACCTACGAAATATTTCACCGATTGTTAAAGAGCATAAGTTAAATATGTGATTTTTGTTCTATAAAACAGGTAATTAGCTAGCCGCTAATCACCTGGGGAAAACATGAGTACGCCTGGTTAGCGATTATAGAATTAGGGCATCATTGATGGGGTCAACAACGGCCTTGGCTCCAATGTGCTCAACTTTTTGTCGTCCCTTTTTACCCAACATATAGAATCTTAGGCTGTCCTTTTCTGCATTAAAGATGTCCATTAACGCACTCTTTAGCACAACAAATTGTGCCGGGGTTACTTCGCATTCGAATACAGAGTTTTGTACGCGCATGCCGTAGTCCAGGCATGTCTTTGCAATGTTCCGCAGCCGTCTTTGGCCGCCTTCAGAGACTACATTAACGTCATAGGTTATAAGTACCAGCATCCTATTTCACCAAGTAGGGTGGGTAGTATTTCGTATCACCACGAATATGACGGGCAAGCAGCATGGCTTGGCAGTGTGGCAGTAGTCCGAAAGGTACTTTTTCATCAAGGTAAGGGTGGGTGATTTCAACCTGTTTACGTTCTTGCCAGGCTATTAACACGGTTTTTCTGGCATCATCCTTTAAACGAACCGCGCTACTGGCCTCGGTTATAAAATCGTCAGACTGAATCTGTTTTCGATTGATCAGTGTGAGCACAAAACGATCGGCCCAAGGGGCGCGAAACTCTTCCAACAAGTCCAATGCCAAGCTGACCCGACCTGGACGATCCTGATGCAAAAAGCCCACATAGGGATCAAGCCCAACACCTTGTAACGCTGAAGCACATTCATGGGTAATGAGCGTGTAGATATATGACAGGAGTGCATTGACCGGGTCTGTGGGTGGTCGGCGAACCCTGCCCCCGAAGCGGAAGCCGCTGCCGCGTAACAGTTCGTTGAAAATACCAAAGTAGCTACCGGCCGCATCGCCCTCTATGCCCATCGCTTCGCTGACCGATTGTGCATGTTGTGCTCGTCGCAGGCTGGTAGCCAGCTTTGAGACGGCCTCACGCAACAGACTGTTCTCGCCGTGGTTGCGTAGCTCTCGCATGAGTACAGAGCGACCATTGGCGATCTTGGCGGCAACCATTAAACGGGCAATGGAGAGTGATTTTTCTTCACTGTCCGCCCAACGGTATTGGGTGCGGCGCAGCAATACATTGCCGGTCTGTTTACCCTCGACTCGGGCGAGAAATTTTCCATATTCAGAATAGAATGCCAACCCTATACTCTGCTCTCCGCAATAGCCCATGAGGTAGGGTGATACGGAGACCTGTCCAAAGCAGAGAATATTACTGATACTGATTGCAGGAAACTGCCCCAGCTTATCTCCATCCTGTTTGATCACTATGGTCTCTCGCTCTTTGTGCAGATAACTCTTTTGGCGGGTGATATAGAGAGTATTAAGCAGCTTTTTCACGGGTTTTTAGCGGATTTTTTATTATGACTTGTTTCCTTTTTTAATCGCTGTTTGAGATTGTTCCAATACTTACAGACAGCCTGACAGCCAGGCTGTTGAAACAGGGCCATATCAGTTTTCATTTGACTCGCTCTCCCTCAATTCTAAGAAAATCGTATCGACATAAGCACCTGAACGGTCACGCCGAAAGGCAGCAGGCTCACAGAGATCAACCAACGAGCAGGCGCTACAGCGTTTCGCTTTATCTGTAGGCATAGGTGTTTTTCCTGTTGCCAACAGCGCATGCGCGCCTTCAATGGCGTTGCATGTCACGGCACGCAATCGTTCATCGAATAGCACCGGCTCCCGCTTCCTTACCTGCCAATACCATAATGCGCCTTTCTCAATAGAAGTTTCCCGCATCTCTTCCAGACAGAGCGCCTGAGCACAGAGTTGTATTTTGTCCCAATCTTCCCGCTTGGGTTTGCCGCGCTTATATTCCACCGGAAAGTATTGAGTAGATGATTTGCCCTCAATCTCCAGCAGATCCAGCTTGCCTCTGATGCGTAATTGCTGCGAAAGCACGGCCACACTACGTTCGTAACGAGTATTGCCCCGCTGTTCCGACTCATAGCTGTCAACACGCTCATGCAGCAGATTGCCATGGGCGGTGAAGAAATTATCTGCCCACACCTGCTCGATATGGATCAGAGCGAACTGGCGTGGACAGTAGGCGTAGTGTTGGAGGGCGGAGAGCTGAATCCACTCCTGTGCATCCATTGGCTTGCTACGCTATTTCTGTAACGGTTACTCCTTTCTCATCCAGCCCTTCTCTGTTGGTTGAGATTTGATAGTCATCAAAACTATTGGCCGGCGTACCATTTTCACCCTGAATACGGTCAATGGTGACGCGTTCAAACAGCTTGTGTGACGGCATATTGCCCAGTGCGTCTTTGTGTTTGAAAACAATCAGTTTGCGCGCAACCATTTCGCCTCGAGCGGCGGAATGATCATGTTCAAACATCGTCTGTAAAGATTGCCAGAGTTTTTTAAGGTCACTTTCAGAAAAGCCTGTCTTTTCAGCCAACTTTGCTGAGATAAAGCCATGCACTCGGTAGAGGCCATAGGGAACAATATATTTACGGCCCATAGTGCGCTCTTTTTCCAAATCCTTTTCATTAGTAACCGCCATACGGGTGATGGATATTTCTAATGGAATGATTGGGTCGATGGATTTAGCAAATGCCAATTGTACAGGACCACGTACCTGGCCACTGTTGACCTCGGTTGTCATAACGGCGCCAAAGGCGCGAACATCAAAGAAGTTGGCACACATCCAGGCAGTGATTTCTCGCGCCTTCTCTTCATCTTTTGGGAGCTTCTTTTTTTCAGATTCAATGCCAAGCGCGTCATAGGCCTTCTTGTTTTGGTTGTTTAAAACAGATTTCTCTTTGACGTAAATGTCATAGCCCTGGGTATCTGCTTCGGTGAGTTCAATGAAGTTGCGAATCTTGCGTTTCAGGCAGACATCGGTTACCAGGCCCTTGCTGGATTCAGGATCAAGGCGCGGCATATTGCCGGCATCAGGATCACCGTTTGGGTTTCCGTTGCTGACATCGAACAAGTAGACAAACTCATAGCGGTTTTGAATGGTCATTATTGGTTCTCCTTGATGTTAGGGCTGCGGCAAAAATAAATTATCCCAAACTGCTTGTCTTATTCCCTGCCTTCGTTGTTGTAGCTTCGGTTGCATAGTCCCGGCTATGCGCCCTACGCTACGCCTAGAAGGCAAGCAATAATCCGGCGCATTTTGGGATAATTTATTTTGCCGCAGTCCTTATTCAGTGTCATCACTGGCTTGTTGTGACTCTTTGCTTGCTGTGAAATATTTATCACGCTGCTGGTAGTAGCCAATCGTAAAGTGTCCCTGATGCTCAATGGAAAGGTGTTTAGGAAAGCAATGGGATAGCTTTGTAATAATGCCGGCCAAATCTTTATCGAGATTTACAGCATACCCCGGCATTGATTTGCGTATTTTTGACAGATGGTTTTTTGCGCCACTCAGTAAGCGGGGAAAAACGGAATAGGGTACCGTCGATGCCGAAGCAAAGTACCGGTCTGTAATGGTTGCATTGGCATTCTTGATTGCGCTGGATTGAATACGTTCCAGCACCGCAAACAGCCTCCCGAGCTGATAGGCCTCACTCTCACTGTTTTCATCCAAACTCATGGGAATCTCCTCCATAATCCATTGTTTTCTGTAATCTCTGTGTAATACGGCCTTGATCATCGCCACTCGCAGTGGGCTGATATGTCCATCCGATCGAATACGTAGAACAAGTTGCGCCAGTAGTGAGTAGGGGTAGCGCTCTCCGGTAAGGACTGCACGCATCAACTCACCGGCAAGGTGGGTGGGTATATCTTCTGACTTTGCTTTCTGTCCTGAGCGATGTGGCGCCAACTCAACTAATAGCCGCCAGATTGAAGGGGGTTGTTGCCACGGGATAGGGTCGAGCGCCAAATCCGTATAGTGCGCTGCCACCCTCTCGGCCAGCTCTCCAAAGCTACTATCAAGCCAGAAGCGAATTGATATTCTGGCAGCATTGGGGGTCAGGCCCAGCAGATAAAAGCGGGTGTTGGGATCAATATTGGGAGCAACCTCTGATAGTGGCTGTCCTTGCGAAATCCTTTCCACCAGAGGCCGGAGTTGTGCGGCCTCTCCCTCATCGCTTGGGTTCATAATCTGAGCAAAAAGCGTTTCTGCCTGCTGTGATTGGTTATGGTCTTCAGCAACCGCCCAGAATACGGTACTGGCATCACCAACCGAGAAACAGTGACGGTTATCTCTGTTGAGCAGGTAGTTGAGTGCGGTTGTGTATTTAAATGCGGCAAGTTCTGAAACGGGGGCATTTTCACCTTGTACCCGGCCATAGGACTCAAAGGACTCGGCATTGAATGAGACGATAGAACCACCTGAACTCTGACCACCGTATATCCCTTTGATTGAGGGGTGCAGGCGGGCAATTTTTCCTTGTTTGCCAGTAACCAAACATTCGCTCACTGCCGTATTGTCGGCTGTATCCAACTGTTCGGCCCAATGCGTTTTAGCAGCTTCTCGCTCGTGCAGATAGCCACGCTCCCCATCCAGTTGAAACACGAGATTTGAGTGGAGCATATCGTGGTTACAGGGTGGCTGATCAATATATTCAGGATTCCACCATTGTAGAAACTTCAGCAGTGCCAATAGCCCCTCGTCATCACTCTCATTAAACAGAGCAATATGGTGCTGTTTGAATGCCTCGAATGTCTTTTCGCTTCTTAACCAAGGCGTTTCGCTGTTCGTCTTTTTATCCGGATTGGGCTGCACACCCAACACATAGGCTGATTTATCCCATAGGAAGTTTGGCTGAACACCTGAGGTGCGTTTTTCCGGTCTGGGAACAGGCATCTGCCTTGGGCGATTTTTCTTTCCAACACTTTCAAAGTGTGGAACTACATCAACCAGATCACCATCATGCGAAATAACCAGTACATAACCTATCTTTTCATCGCTATAACCAAAAGCCGGTAGCTTAGGCTTGCCGGTATCTGGATCAGGCTCTTCTGCCAAACGGTCATAGCAGTGATTTAGTGCCGCAAACATCATGCGCTGACCTCCTCTGAATTAAATGGAGGTATTTTGATTGCACCATCTTCCATTACAGCCCTGAAAAAGTACGGGGTATTGTTATTGGCAAAGTCGATATCGTGCAGCATCCAGCCAAAATCTCTATCTCTGGTATTTTCCGGCAGATTGGACGTTGGCCATGCTCCCTTTTCAAGCAGATCAAATTGAGCGGGAAACTCACGCGTACCCAAGTAGGGGTGGTGGAAGCACTGCCCTTTTCTGGCGCGCCGGTTGAATATATCGAGGTGTTTGCCCTCGTTATCGTCGGCTGAAGCTTTGTCGGTCAAGACGAAGTGTGCCTCAATCACATAACCCACTCTACGCAGGATGGTGGCCGCTCGTTGCTGTCGCTCCTTGCCATCATCCGCCAGCATGTAGAGGTTGGCGGTTGAGCCACGCTTCATGGCACTGCTGACTTTGCGTGCGGAGATCTTGCTTGCCACCTCATTGCGCCGGATGGATTCAAAGCTGATCGGCTCCAGCAGGTGTATCTTATCTATCGCCCAATGAATGGCCGGTTTCCAGTGGATCGCCTCCAGGATACCCCGTGCTGCCGACGGGGTAATCAGGTCGTAGGAGACCCGTTCCACCTTCATCTCCGGCCGGGTGAAACAGGCGTTGTCTCCCCAGATATGCAGTTTAATTCCATAAGGCATAGTTGCCCTCCCTAGTTGCTTATCAATCCACGCGCCCATGATGGGCGCGACTCATTCTCACCAACATTTAAATATTTCAATCCTCATCTCAAAAAGCCAGGAGACGACAAGCTTCACAACTGGTTAGTAATGAAACAGATCAGGCACTACAGAAACACCGACCATTAAAACAATAAGCAAAGCAATCAAGTACTTAGATAAGAAACGAGAATATCCATTGAATTTCAAACGAATCGCTCCATTTTTCTTTTTCACAATCTGGATTTCCCAATGATTGCCTTGCATTAGCTTTCTCCTGCTGTACCTGCGAGAAAGACTAGCACATATTTCATTTAAATGTTAGTTAAAATATCACTGTCGCCTCTGCTTTTATGTAGGTTGGATTTTCCCAATTCAACCCTGCCGCTTCATCATAAATCCCCTGGTTGCTCAGTTTCCAAAATTGATCTCCGAACCTCTCCGGTTGAATAGCCACAATAACGCCCGCCGTTTTTAACACGATAAAGGCTTGCTTTGGCACCTGCACAAGGTATTGCTGCAATTTACCCGCAATGCGGCCAACGAACTCGGCATGGTGTAATCTTTCTATCCACTTCTCAGCTTCACCGTCATAGGGAATGATGATGGGGTGCAGGTGACTTTCAATGATGCGATAATCACGGGCAATGTTTTGAAACGGGAAGCTGAGGCATTGGCAATGATCCCTGTGTACGTTTAATATTTTTTTGCTATCAAGTTGTGCATCATTGCGCCAGAAGAGATCACGAAAATAGGCATTGATGGCCTCAGGTGCCAATAGATCACCACTATGATTACGCACCACTTGGCGCATGCAAGCAGCGGCCTGTTCCAGTTCCGGTGGTGCCTTCCAATCAGGCGTGATAAAGATCAATAACTCGCTATCCTCTTTGGCTCTTCCGCCCTCGCGATTGCAACGCCCCGCTGCTTGTGCCACAGAATCCAGCCCACTTTCTGCACGCATCACCATCGGAAAATCAACATCAACCCCCGCCTCTATCAATGAGGTAGAGATCACTTTGCAGGGTTCACCGCTCTTTAGTTTGATCCGAATCTCTTCCAATATCTTTTTTCTGTGTTTTGCGCACATCAAGGTAGTCAGGTGGTAATGGCTATCGTCACCATCGGTTAGTTCAAATAGCGCTCGGGCATGTCTGCGATTGTTGACGATGATGAGTATCTGAATATTGCCGGCGATTCGCTCGGCAAGCTCCTCATCGGTTTGGATGCCGATATGCCGCACGGTTACACGGTCGAGCTTTCTGTAGAGTCGCGCCGGATCAGGTGCAATTTCACGCACATTCTGAAACCCATTATGGAACTCATCAGAGCGCAAGAGTGCGGGCTGTGTTGCGGTACATAACACAACCGAACAGTTGTAGTTTCCGGCCAGCTCATCAATTGCCGCCATTGTCGGGCGCAACAGCTTTTGCGGCATCATCTGCGCCTCATCCAGGATGATGACGCTACCGCTGATGTTGTGCAGTTTGCGGCATTTTGAGGATCTATCAGCAAAGAGTGATTCAAAGAATTGGACAGCGGTAGTCACAACGATGGGGGCATCCCAGTTTTCCATTGCCAGTCGCAGCTTATCCTTGGTCTCTTCACGCCAATCAAAACCGGCATCATCAAATGCGCTGTGGTGCTCAAGTACGATATCATCACCAAGCTCACCGAACAGATCACGAAAGACTTTTGCATTCTGCTCAATGATGCTGGTGAAGGGGATGACGTAGATGACTCGGCGCAGTTGATGCTTGAGCGCATGATCCAGCGCAAAGGCCATTGAAGTTAATGTCTTACCGCCTCCTGTTGGAACGGTTAGTGAAAAAAGCCCCGGTTCTGATTGGGCCTGTTTTCCGGCGTATTCCAGTACCTTTTTCCTGAGATCATTAACCGCACTGGGAGAGTGGGCTGCGGCGTGCTCCTGTAGTGCCGTTAGATGCTTATCTAAGGCAACCTGTAGCTTTTGAAGCGGTGGATGTTCGCCGCGATTTTGAGTTTTCCCCTCTAGTTTTCGATAGAAGCGCTCTGTATCAATACAGTCTGCATCAACCAGACAGGAGTAGAGCATCCTTATCAGGAAGGCGAGCTGGAAGCCGTGGAAACTCTTCTCTGCCGGTTTGTGAGGCGGAAATGGAAGCTGGTCAGGAAGCGCCAATGCCTGTTTCCATGCCGCATCCAGCAGGGGGATGTCTTTTTTAAGACGCTCTTCCAGCGTTGCACGATTGTCACCGAGATCAACCCCATTCGCCAAGCCAGCGTGATGACCTGCAACAATGTACGCAATGATCTTGCCTAAGCGCTCCCACTGTTGAATGGCGATTTTTGCGCCTGCTGTCGCGTGGTCTACTCGCTTTCCCCCTTCAAGGCGCTGCGCAAAAGCTTCTGAGTATTTACCGGCATCGTGTAGTAGGCCTGCTATTCGGGCTAGCTGAGATGCTTTGAAATGCTTCGCATTACTTGCCGCCAAATCAGCAACATGGTGCAGGTGTTCCGATAGCGGTTGCCAATCTGATTTATCCGGGTTATTGCCGGAGTGGGCAAAATATCTCTTGTTCATTTGTCTCTTCATCCCATCCTCTGTTAGCGGTTATATCACCCCCCAGTCTCAAATCCTGAGACGCTCCCTGACTTTATTCATATTGTTTTGCCATTTTGCGTATCTCCTCCTTTACCGCCTGTTTCAGACCGGCCGGTTCTATCACCTCTACATCTGCGCCATATTTGAGAATATCCATGATCAGTTCGGTGGGATTGTGGTAGGGGATGCTGAGTTGGTATTTGTCATCCATCCACTGGCCCTGCTGCGTGGGGTGCCACTGCTCTTTTTCGATGTAGTGGGCGCGCTGTTGGTTGAAGTGTAGGATGGCGGTTTTGTCGGCCTTGCCGGAAAAGATGCCGAAGGCGCTCTCCAACTGCGCTTCGAGTTGCTGCTCGGGGATCTCTATGGCGATTTCCGCTGTGACGTTGATCTGCTGGATGTTGTGTAGTGAGAAGGTGCGCAGGGCTTCTCTGTTGTGGCACCAGGCGTCGAGATACCAGTTGTCGCGGTAGTGGGTCAGGCGTTGGGGTGAGATGGTTCGCCGGCTGTGCCGCTGGCTATTTCGGTTGGTGTAGGTGATCGCCAGTTGCTGTCGATCCAGCAGTGCCTGTGCCGCTTTTATGAAGTGTTGCTGGTTGCTGCTGCGCTGCCCTATGCCCAGAATCCGAACACGTTGCAGGGCATTATCAGCAGGGTGACCGTGACGACTGAGGGTGTTGGTGATGAATTGTGTGAGTGGGGTGATCTGCTCTTCCAGTACGCCGGGTTGAATCCGGCTGAGTAGTTGCCGGGCCGCCGGCAGGGCTTGTAGTTCGGCATCACTAAACCAGATACCAGGCAGTTCAAAGCTGTCTGCGGTGGTCTGATTGTAGTAGTAGCCCTGTTCGTTGGATTCGAGGGGCGCTTGGTAGAGGTCTCTGAACTCCTGGATGTCACGATAGATGGTTTTATTGGATGTGTCGAGTATTCTACACAGCTCTGCTATCGATATGGGATAACGTCGGGTCTTGAGCAGGCGATGCAGTCGGTATTGTCTGTGCTTTTTGCTATCCATGTCTTCCCTTATAGGGACCGTGCATTTTGCAGTTTTATATTACGCCTAACGTGATCATACCGGAAGCCGGGGTTTAACCTGAAAACCGCAGTTGACCGCTCCATTCTGATACTAACCTACTGATAGACAAACTATTAACTTCGATTTGCCTATTCACCGGCCGGGTGAAGTCAGAGAGCGTTATTGCTCAACTGGTTTCGTAGCTTTCGAGCGGCGTTGTGGAAGGTTTCAACACCAAGGCAAAACCGACATCGAGAAAATCCTTCGGTTTCCAGACATTTCGCGGTGCGGAAGTCGCCCTTTGCGGTGGAGGTTTATCCCGGTAATACCGGTGATCCGACCACGGTACCGGATCGGGTGGAAGGTGTTTTTCGCACGTTCTCAAGGGACTGGATATTCATATTAGACCCATTCATCACCGCACCGAAGAGCGGGTCCGCGCCCACATCTTTATCTGCCTGCGGGCTTATTATGTCGAATGGCATCTGCGTCAGGTGTTGGCGCCCCTGTTGTTCGATGATGAAACATTAGCATCCGATAGAAAACAACGCGGCCCGGTTGCCCCCGCTGGGCCATCCACTGCGGCAAAGCGTAAGAAGGTCGTACGCGTCACCGAAAACGGATGGCCAATCCATAGCTTCAAAACGCTCATGGCTGAGATGGCTACCCGCTGTCGCCATCGTTGCCGAGTTACATCAGATCCGCAATGCCCCCCTATCTTTCAGGACACTGACCCCACCCCCTGCTTCAGGCACGCGCATTGGAGCTAACCCGTTTGTTGCCGGTACAGGGAATTTGATTATGGATGATTCTTGTTTATTATCGGTAAGTTGCGCTTGTTTTGCACGGGGAAACCTCGGATTGGCGACTTGATGGAGGTTCGGTACTTCCGTGCCAGCCAATTGCGCATCTTGCCGCTGCCGTAGAATGGATGATGGGCATTTCACCTTACAAAACGGCGCATAAACAACGCTAGGGGGCGTTCTCAATTAAGCCAAATAACAGTGGCTACCAAACTGAGCATGGCTTGATAAGTAATGGCTAAACGCTCATATCGGGTTG